>DAINCA010000151.1:0-4869 GCA_036732645.1 Allosphingosinicella sp. | reverse complement strand
TTCTCGGTGACCCGCGAGCGCATCCGGCAGATCGAGGCGAAGGCGCTGAGGAAGCTGAAGCATCCCTCGCGCAGCCGAAAGATGCGCAGCTTCCTCGACCAATAGCTCCAGCGAGCCGACCTCGGCCGGCCGATTCAGTCTTGCAGGACGATTTTAGCTGATCATGCCGCTGCGTCGCATCCGCAGCGCATAGACGAGAAGCGCAATGGCAATCGCCCAGATCAGGACGTGGAATCCGATTGCCACGCTCGAATCCATGTGACCCGAAGGCATCGGTGCGCTCATCTGGTAGACTGTGTTCACGGCGAGGCCCACCAGCGAGAGGATGAAGGCGATCACCGCGTGGCGGCTCCGTGCAAGCAGCAACAGCGATCCGATCAGGGCGCCCCAGACGCCAAAGGCCCAGGATGCATGCGCGATCATCGGCGCGTTATCGAACCAGGCGACCTGGTCCGGTGTCATCTGGGACATCCACGCCGGATTCCGGGTCTGGGTCATCGTGTAATCGAGCGCGCCCATCGCGTTCCAGAGCGCCGAAATGCCGCCGACGATCCACAGATGCAGTGGCGCCCTTGCCGCAACCTCCATCTCATCCTCCCCCGTTTCGTCCGACCGCATGAGTCGGGGACGGGTGAAGGTCTCACTGGAGGGCCGGCATTGCAACTGGCGGCGATTTTGCCATCCGCCTGACCGGAAACTGGCACGTCGATCGTCCTTGACGGCCTGTCGCTTGCTACGGCAGGCTTTGATTCCAAGCCTTTGCGGAGCAGCCATGAGACGCGCTTTGATTCCACTCCTGCTGATGAGCAGCTTCGCGCTTGGCGGCTGTATCGCGAGCGTCGCCGCAAGCGCGGTGGGAGCCGCCGTCAACGCCTCGCAGCCACGGGAGACCAACGAGGATCTACGGGGCCCCGCCGTCGCCGCCTGCACGGCCCGCGCCATCGAACATGGCGAGGTTCACATCATCGACGCCGAACAGAAAAGGGGCGGCCGAGTCACGGTCTGGGGAACGGTCACCCAGGCAGCGCAGCGTCAGGCTTTCGAATGCCGCTACAATGGCCAGGTCAGTGTCTTTGACCTGAGAGTCCTGCCCGCCGGCTAGCTTCCGCCTTCGAGCTCACCGAACGTCGAAGCACAAAAATGCGGTCCACCGCGATCGGGTTTCGCTTCATCTCACCAGGATGAACCTCGGATAACAAGCCGGAACGGCCGATAACCGCACTCGGTTCTTCGCCGTGACGCGCTGCGTTTCGGGACGGAGCTCAGCCGAGGCTGAAAAGCCATCCAGCAGCGCACATCGAAGGAGCATGATCATGCGCAAGCTTGTTCTAATTGCCGGCACGATGGCGGCAATCGCCGCTGTTCCCGCAGCGGCCGATGCCCAGGGACGCGGCCATGGTCGCGGCCAGGGCGTTCGAGCCGATCAGCAGATGCGGGTCAATGTAAATCGGGATCGCGTGCGTTCGGATACCCGCCAGCGAGCTCGGATCGACGCTCTCCGTCAGGCGCGGCGCGATTCGCTCCGAACCTGGGTCGATCGCAACCGCGACGGGATCGATGACCGAGCTCAGAACCGCTACGGCGGCGCCGTTTGCCCGCCGGGATTGGCAAACCGAACGCCGGCTTGTGTTCCTCCGGGCCAGGCTCGGCGGGCCTTTCGCGAGGGTCAGGTGCTGCCCCGCTCCTACGGTTATTACACACCGTACGACGTCCTGATTAACCGGGTTCCGTTAGCCTATCGTGACGATATCCCGACCGGCTATAATTACATCTACCGGGACGACAGGGTGTATGTCGTCGATCCGGCGACCCGCATCGTGCGGAGCATCATCAACCTGTTCGACTGAATGTGATGAGCGGGTGGGCCGCGCGGCCCACCCGCTTTCCCGCAAAGGCCGTCATTGCCGAGTGGCACGCGCCCGATTATGCGATCTCATGCTCGAATTCCTCGATAGCGCCGAAGACGTCATCGCCATCAGGGTCTCGCACAAGATCCGTGGAACCGACCTCGATTCGATCATGGACCGGCTGGAGCCGCTCTTGAACCGGTTCGACAAGGTTCATGTCTTCGTCGAAACCCAGGTTATCGACGGGATCGACCTGTCGGGCCTTCCCTCTTACGTCGCTCGGGCCATGCCCTTGTTCACCAAGCTCAACCGTTTTGGCCGGGTGGCTGTCGTCGCCGATCAGGCCTGGATTCGGCTCGGTACACGTATGGAAAGCATGATCCTGCCCTTCATCAGCTATCGTGTCTTCGAACCGGAAGAGCGCGAGGAGGCTCTGGCGTGGGTCGAGGGGAAAATCACCGAGCCCAGCTAAGGCCTCCGTGCGCCGTTCGTCCCATGACCGGGCAACATCTCGGCGGGATCGTGCAAGCGCCTGTGGCGGGCTTCGACGAAGCTGAAAAGGCCGAACAACAGCAAACCGACGGCAACACCGAGCTCCACGTTCTGAGGCAGAGAATCGACGGCTTCACCCATACCTCCAGCCTCGCCAGCCCGGCCGGCAAGACCGGCCTGTCCCAGGAACCAGGCCATGATGAGGAAGACAATTCCGCGGGCCGCGTAACCGGCGCGGCCGGCGACGCGTACCCAGGTCTGACCGGACGCCCGAGGGTCGAGGCGGCGCAGAAAGGTGCCTTTCGCGGCATTGACGAGTTGGTATAGGCCGACCAGCAACAGTCCCGCCGCGGCCGCAAGCAGGAGCATCCAGCCGCCAGGAAGGTCGAGAGCGGTGGCCGCGCCGCTCTGAGTTGAATCGCCGCCGGTTCCGCTGCTTCGGTCTCCAAGCGCCAAGCCCGCGGCGAACCAGGCGAGGCCGAGATGGATGAGGCCACTCGCCGCTCCTCCGATTCGCATGGCCAGTCCTTTGCCGTCCGAGCCATGGCCCTCGTTGTCGAGCACCGCGTCGGCGAGCCGCCATGCCCCATAAGCCACGAAGCCTAACGCCATCAAAGCCAGCAGGATCTTGCCGGTACTGCCGTCCAGCGACTCCAGTGCGCCGGCACCGTCCTCGGCGCGGCCCGCCTGCAGGGCGATCAGTCCGATCAGGACATACATGACACCACGAGCAGCGAAGCCGAGGCGGGTGAGCATTTCCAGCTTTCCACGGTTCAAATTCAGCACTCCTTTGCGAACGCCGCCAACGTACCGGGCCGAACTCCGTTCCTCGACTGAAACGATCACGAGCAAAGGATCGATTGCGGCATCTGTAAATCCGCATCCTAACAGGCCGTCGGACGTTGCCGCTCGAAATATCCAGGGAATGAACATGGCAACCATGCCGGCTTTGTTCATCGGCCATGGCAGCCCGATGAACACGCTTGAACGTAATGGTTTCACCGACGCCTGGAGAGATATTGGGCGCCGACTGCCGCGTCCCCGCGCCATTCTGGTCGTGTCGGCCCACTGGTATTTTGGCGCAACCGCGGTCACGGCCATGGAGAAACCTCGAACAATCCACGATTTCTACGGCTTTCCGCCGGAGCTCTTCGCGTTCGATTATCCGGCGCCTGGCGAACCTTCGGTCGCAGAAGAAGTGGTCGAGGTCGTCAAGCCTCACTGGGTTGGCCTGGATCTTGACCAGTGGGGCATCGACCACGGGACCTGGAGCGTCCTGGCCCATCTCTATCCTGAAGCGGACGTGCCTGTCGTGCAGCTATCGATCAACGCCTTGAAGCCGATCGATTATCATGTCGAGCTTGCGCGGCGATTGGCGCCCTTGAGGGAACGTGGAATCCTCATCCTCGGCAGCGGCAACGTCGTTCATAATCTCCGACGGATCGAATGGAACCGCCCGGATGCCGCTTTCGACTGGGCAGAGCGCTTCGATGACTCGGTGGTCGAACAGCTGAGACGCAACCCCGCCGACATTCTCAAGGTGACGGAACATGCCGATTATGCGCTCGCCGTTCCAACGCCCGATCACTTCATCCCGATGCTCTATCTAGCCGGCCTCGCAGCCGAATCCGGCGCGAGGGTGGAAGCGCTGGTGCGTGGCTATGCGATGGGATCGATTTCGATGACCTGCTATGGAGTGGGCTTCGATGTCGGCAGCGGACCGGCCGACGAGGCGTCTGGTGCCGCCGCGCTGCCGGGCAATGTTCCCGCCGATCAGACAAACATCTAGAGGAACCGTGCGGCGTTCCGTCGACGGGTCTGGACGAGCGGCGGTCTTACCGAGAGAAGTACCCTCTCGTTGACATTGTCACGGACGTAGCCCCAACTGGTCCCATGCCGCCCTTCTCCTGGATCGGCCGGCTGATCGCCGGCATATGGGGCTTTTCCCGGCGAAGCTGGGTCGACACAGGTGTGGGTCTGAGACCGCGAAGTGGCGCTTCGGCACTCGTCCTTTTTCTCTTCCTCCTGTTCTTTCTCGTCGGTTTGATTCTGCTCTTGCTCGGAGTCGGCCTCGAGGACGCCGATGTCTGGCTGGATGCTCAAACCGGATGGCCCGACCTTGTCGGAACGCTGTTGTTCCGGGCGTTCTCTGGAATGTTGCTGCTAATTTGCGTCCTTGCGGTGATCGGCGGCGTCGTGGATCGCGCGAATCCGGATCGCCCGGGCATCGGCTGCATGATTGGCGCCCTCATTGTGGGCTATTTCGCCTGGTTCGGCCTCACCGGTTGAAGCCATTGGACGACCGGATCAAACTGCTCGCGTAAACCTCCTCTTTACACCGAATGCGGTAGATCAATCCGCATCCGCCGCTACGCGGCAGTTCGGAGGGCGGAATGGCCTCACTTTCGGTCGTCAAAGCAAGCGGCGCAGGTACCGGCGTTCTGCTTTCGGCCTGCGTTGCCGAGCATGGCAGCCTGACGCATCCCTATTTCGCCGGCCGGGCTCTCAGCGAGGGCGCCGAAGCGCTGCG
>DAINCA010000150.1:0-4921 GCA_036732645.1 Allosphingosinicella sp. | reverse complement strand
ATTTCTCGGTGCTGCTGCGCCGCGACGGCCAGGCGCAGCTGATCTACAAGCACGCAATCTCCACGATCATGCCCGCCCAGCCGATCGACCTGGGCGAGATCCAGACGGCGTTCGCCGAGCAGGAATCGAAGCGGAAGGGCAATTCGCTTCAGGAAGTGTTTCTTTCGGCGGTCCGCCGGTCGGAAGAGCCAGTGACCATGTTCCTCGTCAACGGGGTCATGCTCCAGGGTGAGATCGCGGCTTATGACCTGTTCTGCATGCTGCTCGAGCGTGACCGGTTGTGCCAACTCGTCTATAAGCATGCGGTGTCGACGGTGCAGCCCGAAAACCCGATCAATCTTGCCGAGATTCAGGGCGAGGAGCCGAGCGCCTGAGCGTCTTCAATCGCGACGATAATGACGAGTTCGGTCGCGGTGCGAAGGCGCTGATCGCGCTACCGGATCTTGGCCGCGACAATCGTCGGGACGTTGAGGCAAGGCTGGAGGAGGCAGCCGGTCTCGCCGAGGCGATCGGCGTAGTCGTCGAGGAAAAGATCCACTTCAAGATCCGCCAACCGCGCCCGGCCACCTTGTTCGGGTCCGGCCAGGTCGAGCGGATCGCCGACGCTGTCCGGCAGAACGAAGCGGAACTCCTCATCGTCGATGGCGCCATCACGCCGATCCAGCAGAAGAATCTGGAGACGGAGACCAAGACCAAGGTGATCGACCGCACCGGCTTGATCCTCGAGATATTCGGGGAGCGGGCGGCGACGGCCGAAGGCCGGTTGCAGGTCGAGCTCGCCCACCTCGATTACCAGGCGGGGCGGCTTGTTCGGTCGTGGACCCACCTCGAGCGGCAGCGGGGCGGCTTCGGCTTCCTGGGCGGCCCTGGCGAGACCCAGATCGAGGCGGATCGCCGTCTGATCAGGGACCGAATGGCCAAGCTTCGCCGCGAGCTCGAGCAGGTGACCCGTACCCGGACGCTCCACCGAGCCCGACGCCAGCGGGCGCCCTGGCCCGTCATTGCTTTGGTCGGCTACACCAATGCCGGCAAATCGACGCTTTTCAACCGGCTGACCAAAGCGGAAGTTCTGGCCGAGGATCTGTTGTTCGCCACGTTGGACCCGACGATGCGGGAAATCGACCTTCCCGGTCTCGACAAGGCGATCCTGTCCGACACGGTCGGTTTCATCTCGGAGCTTCCGACCCAGCTCGTGGCCGCCTTTCGGGCAACGCTCGAGGAAGTGATCTCGGCCGATCTCATCGTCCACGTACGCGATATTTCGCACCCCGACAGCGACGCCCAGCGCTTCGACGTCGAGCAGGTGCTCACCGAGATCGGGGCACTTCGCGAAGGCGGATCGGCCTTGATCGAGGCTTGGAACAAGATCGATCGCCTCGCTGCTGACGACCGCGACCGGGTCGAGGCGGAGGCGAAGCGCCGCGAGGACGTCGTCATCTTGTCCGCGCTGAGCGGGGAAGGGGTCGAAAGGCTGCTGAGCTGCGCCGCCGAGCATCTGCGCAAGGGCACCTCGACGAGGATGCTCACTCTGCCCGCGGGCGATGGCGAGTCGATCGCCTGGCTTCATGCCCATGGCGAAGTGCTGGCGCTTGAACAGAGGGACCTGGAAACCCGGGTCGAAGTGCGGCTGAGCGACGCCGACTGGGCACGTTTCGAGTCGCGGCAGACTCAACCCAGCTGATCACCCTTGCGGCGCCACCAGCGGTAATTTCTCGGAAATTCAACCGTGGACCAGGCGCTTGGCCTCTTGCCAGAGCGACTCCAGCGCATCTATATCCATGTCTTTCAATGGCTTATCAGTCAATTCTTCTACTTTGCGGAAACGCCGCTCGAACCGCTCCGTGGCCTGCCTGAGCGCGGTCTCAGGATTGATGCCGAGATGGCGGCCATAATTGACGACGGCGAACAGAAGGTCGCCCAGCTCGTTTGACGTCTCTTCCTGCGTTTCGGCGCGCTCCAGCTCTTCAAGCTCTTCGTCGATCTTCAGTCGCGGTCCACTGGCATCGGGCCAGTCGAAGCCGACCCGGGCTGCCCGCCGCTGGACTTTTTCGGCGCGCTTGAGGGCCGGCAAGGCCAGGGCCACTCCGGCAATGGCGCTATTGTCCGGGTGATCGCTGCGTTCCGCGGCTTTCAGGGCTTCCCAGCCAGGGCTTTGCGCAGCGTCTCCGAAGATGTGCGGATGGCGCCGGATCATCTTGGCGCAGATATTGTCGATCACGTCATCGATCGAAAAGGCGCCAATCTCCTCGGCCATGCGGCTGTGATAGACGACCTGGAGCTGAAGATCGCCGAGCTCGTCCTTGAGCGCATCCAGATCGCGACGCTGGATGGCGTCGGCGACCTCATAAGCTTCCTCGATCGTGTAAGGCGCGATCGTCTCGAACGACTGAGCCTTGTCCCACTCGCAGCCGGTTTCGGGATCCCGCAGCCGCGCCATGATTCCGACGAGCCGATCGAGAGGGGACATCCCCGCGGAGCCGTCATTCATGTCCATCTGAAAGTCCGATAATATACATTATGTAAAATATAACTCCGTCAGGCGAGCGGTTTCTCGCTGTCTTTGCTTTCTTCAGCCCTTCCTGATCGAAGCACCAGAGTTCGGCCTTCGACGCTCCAGCTCGCCAAGGTCGAGAGAAAGTTCATGCCGATGACGTTCATGTCGCCGAAGGCATCCGAGATATGGACCGCGACGTCACGGCGCTCGATCGGGCCGACCTCGATCGATTCCGCTCGGCCGCGCTGAACCACCACCATGCCGTTCGCCGTCTGCACCATGGCGCCGACGCCGCGATTTGGCTCAATTCCCGCCCGCTGCGCGGTGCCGGTCGAAATGCTCGTCGTCGTCGCGCCGCTGTCGATCAGGAAGCGGGTTGGTTCACCGTTCACTTCAGCCGTGACCCAGAAATGTCCATCCGGCGCCTGGCGAACCCGCACCTCACCAGGCGTCTCCAGTTGCTCGACGCCGCCGCGGGTTTCGAGGATGACCCGGTTTCCCAGCGCCAGGAACTCGTCCTTGAGGGTAAAGACGATGAACGCGGCGCCAAAGATCAGCACCCAGCCGACGAACATCTTCAAGCCTTGAGCGATCGGGATCCGTCGCACCATGAGGGCGCTGACCACCAACACAAGGACACCAAGAAGATAAATGAAGTGAACGGCTTGATCGCCTTCGTTCACAACGTGATCTCCAGCCCGTCGAAGCCGGGCTCGACTCCGGCGGGAAGCTCCGCACTCAAGGTTCGATAGTCCATGCTGTTGTCCATGTGGGTCAATATAGCGCGGCCAGGCCGGAGCGCACGGATCCATTCGAGGGTCTGGGCCAAATGCGGATGGGTCGGATGCGGCCGCCGCCGAAGCGAATCCACCACCCAGACGTCCACACCCTCGAAGAGACGGTACATTTCGGGAGTGAGCGCATTGAAATCGGTCGAGTAGACGATCGAGTGCCCGTCGGCGTCGAACCGGATTCCTGCGCTGGTGATCGCGCCATGGGGTTGATCGACCACACCGACCGAAATGCCCTGGATCTGGAGCCGGTCGGGAAGGACAGCGGCGGCGACGAAGGCCGGGTAGCCCCCCTTCCCCTCCAGGACATAATTGAAGCGCATCCGGAGAGCTTCCAGGGTCTCGCGACGAGCAAAGCCAGGAACAGGTCCACCGCGAACATGGTAGATTTGCCTCAGATCGTCGATGCCGTGGCAATGATCGGCATGATCGTGGGTCCAGATCACGGCGTCGAGATGGCCGACCTTGGCGTCGAGCAATTGCTCTCGAAGATCCGGACTGGTGTCGACGAGGATGGTGGTTCCCACATGCTCGACCAGTATGGAGGCCCGGCGGCGCCGGTTCTTCGGCTCGGCGGGATCGCAATCGCCCCAGTCGCCGCTTATTCTCGGGACGCCGAAAGACGTCCCGCAACCAAGGATGCGGAGCTTCATCAACTCGCCTTGGTGAAGAGCCGACGGAAATTGGCGCTCGTCGCTTCGGCAAGCTCGTCGAGCGGCTCGCCTCGTAATTCGGCAAGGAAGGTGGCCGTATCGGCCACGAAGGCCGGTTCGCACGTCCGCCCGCGATGGGGCACCGGCGCCAGGAACGGGGCATCGGTCTCGATCAGCAGGCGGTCGAGGGGGATCGATCGGGCTGTTTCCTGGAGCTCGCGCGCATTCTTGAACGTGACGATGCCGGACAGCGAGATGCTCAACCCAAGCTCGATTACCTGATCGGCAAAATCGCGGCTGGCGGTGAAGCAGTGGATCAATGCCGGGAAAGCGCCCTGTTTCATCTCGTCGCCGAGAATCTGGATCGTATCCTCCTCGGCGTCGCGGGTATGGACGATGAGTGGCAGCTGCGTTTCACGTGAGGCGGCGATATGGCAGCGAAAGCTCTGCCGCTGCCGCTCGCGGTCCGAATGGTCGTAATAATAATCGAGCCCGGTCTCGCCGATCCCGATCACCCTGGGATGCGCCGCTTTCTCGACCAGCATGTCGGAATGAACGTCGGGATGGAGATCTGCCTCGTGCGGATGGATTCCGATCGACGCCATGACGTCACTTTCCCGCTCGGCGAGGCCGATTACTTCGTCCCATTCGCTGGCACGCGTGGAGATGTTGAGCATCCGCGTCACGCCCGCGGCCCGCGCTCGAGCGAGCACTTCCTGCTGGACCTCGACCAGCCCTTTGTAGTTCAGGTGGCAATGGCTATCGATGAACATGGCCGTCGATCTAGTCGTTGCTCCAATTGCCGTACAGCCTGCGATGGGGGCCCGCCCCCTTCACCGATCCGGCCCGGCCTTGAGGTTTTCCGCCGCCATGCAGCCGATCCGATAAGATTCGCCTTGGCGCTCCGGATCGTAATCATAGTCGCCACGCGCGCAGTCGCGATAGCCGCGCGCATATTCGCGCCGCCGGCTCTCGCTCATCCC
>DAINCA010000149.1:0-4924 GCA_036732645.1 Allosphingosinicella sp. | reverse complement strand
TGCTCGGCATCGGCGGCACCGAATTCAACGACATCATCTACGGAAGCGAGTTCACGGTTGGGGAGGTCGACGGTCGGCTCGCAAATCAGCTGTCGGGAAATGGGGGTGACGACATCATCTACGGCGCTGGGAGCCATGATCAGCTTGCCGGCAACGCGGGCAACGATACGCTCTACGGGCACGGCGATGTCGACTTCCTGCTTGGCGGCGCTGGCGACGACAGCCTTCATGGGGGCTCGGGCGGCGACGCTCTCGAAGGTGGCGCAGGCAATGACATTCTCGACGGCGGGGAAGGTGTCGACGAAGCTTATTTCAGCGGAGCCAAGGCGGATTACACGATCGAGAAGATCGATGGAAAGATCGTCGTAAGGGATGTTCGGGCCGGTTCGGCTGACGGAACCGACACGTTGACCGACATCGAGGTGCTGGCATTCTCCGATGGCGAGATCGACGTCGCGAGCCTGCCATTTGGCGTGGCTTCGGACGGTTACATCTCAGGCGGCACGGTATTCGTCGACGTAAACGGCGATGGCATTCTTCAGGCCGATATCGAGCCCTGGACTACGACTGATGCCCAAGGCCGATTCACGCTTGTCACTGACGCCATTGGCACTTTGATAGTCACAGGTGGCACCAACCTTGATACCGGGCTTGCCAATCAAATAGTGATGAAGGCGCCTTCGGGGTCTACCGTCGTCAATCCGCTTACGACCCTCGTTCAGACGGTCGTCGAACAGAGCGGCACGCCGATCACTGCGGTGGAAGCCGAGGCCCAGGTCAAGTCGGCTTTGGGCATTTCCGACAGTGTCAGCTTGCTGACGACGGACCTGATCGCAGCGGCTTCCGCTTCTGCCACCACCCCGGAAGAGATCGCGGCCAAGACTGCGGCGCTGGAGGCGCAGAAGACCGCGGCAGCGGTGGTAAGCGTCATCGCCGCCGCGAAGGAGGCCAGTGGCACCGCCGGTGAGAGTGCGGCGGTGACTGCACTGACAAACATCGTCCTGGACAACGATCCGGACAGTTCAGCGGTTGATCTTACCGACTCCGCGACATTGCAGACTGTTCTGCAGGACGCAGTCCCTGCGGAGGCTCTTGGCGAAATCGTTCAATCGGTACAGACTGAGACGAGCTCGATCGAGAGTTCGACATCTCTCACCCAGATTGCCACAGCTCAGGCAACGGGCGCTCTCACTGGCAACTCTCAGAACAACGTCATTTCCGGGGGCACCGCGAACGACGCGTTTTACCTCCAGCATGGCGGCGACGACGCCGCAACGGGCCTCGGCGGCAATGACGGTTTCTACATGGGCGGGGCCTTGTCAGGTGGCGATGCTCTTGATGGTGGCGACGGGGTCAATGACCAATTGATCCTCCAGGGGAATGTCACGGCGACGATCGTTGCCGGGCATCTTCAGAACGTCGAGGTGATCTCGTTGCTCTCCGGCGCCGTGACGAGCTTCGGCGATACCGCGAACAACTTCTATGATTACAGCCTGACGATGACCGACGCTGCGGTCGATGCCGGCGAGCGGCTGAAGGTGTGGTTTGCAGGTCTGCAGGCCGGTGAAGACGTGATTTTCGACGGCTCCGCCGAACTGGACGGCCACTTCACCTTCTTCGGCGGCTTCGGAACCGAGTCCCTGACCGGCGGATCCGGCAGCGACTACTTCTTCTTCGGCGACGGCCGCTTCGGCGGCGCCGATCGGGTCGTCGGCAATGGCGGGGCGCAGGACCAACTCGGCCTTAGGGGAAATTACACTCTCGTCTTCGGCGCGGACACGATGACGGGGATCGACACTATCGCCCTGATTTCGGGAAGCGATGCAAATTACGGCCTTCCGACTGCCGGCTTCGACTACAACGTCAAGACCCATGATCTCAACGTCGCGGCCGGAGAGACGCTGGCAGTCTGGGGCCTCAACCTTACCTCGAGCGAGGTGATGGTGTTCGACGGCAGCAGCGAGACGGACGGCAAGTTCCGGCTGTTCGGCGGTGCCGCCGACGATGTCCTGACCGGCGGTGCCGGCAACGACATGATCTATGGTGCGCTCGGCGCCGATACCCTGAGGGGTGGAAACGGCACCGACACGTTCGTCTATCGATCGGTTGCTGAATCAAACTCGGCCGGCCGCGACGGCATTCAGGACTTCCTGGCCGGGGACCTGATCGACCTGTCCGTGATCGACGCCGACAGCGGCACCGCCGGCGATCAGGCATTCAGCTTCATCGGATCCGGTGCCTTTACCGGGACTGCCGGTGAGCTTCGCTTCGAGAATGACGACGGCCCGATCTGGCTGGTCCAAGGCGACACCGACGGAGACGGCGTCTCCGACTTCGAGATTTTCCTCGTCGTCACCGACCCCGATCCGATTACGACGGCGGACTTCATCCTTTAGGCGATAATAGCCTCCGGCTGCGTCTCCAGCACGATCGAGTTAATTGACAGCGGCTTCGCCACCCAATTGGTCGGCAAGCACATAGGTAGGAGTAGAATATGCAGGGCACCGAAAAATCTCATGAGATCGTCGAGGCCGCAACGAAGTGTCGGGCGCCCTGGACGGCTCCAACAGTGAGCCGGATGCGCGCAGGAATGGCTGAGGTGGGCTTCACCAACACCATCGATGACGGCCCCGGCACCAAGTCCTGAGCGACTGAGTTTTTCGAAATCGCAGTACCTGTCGGCAGCCGGCGCTAAACCGATATACGCGTTGAGGGGAGACGGTCGTCGACGTGCGCGACTTGCCGAGGGGCAGTTCCGAAGCCGCATGAAACCATGCTAGGAACGACGGGATGAACGCCGTCACTCCGTTGCGCCTGGTGGTGACCTTCACCGCCTTGACCGCCTGCTCGGCCTCGCCGGCGCCCCAGCCGGCGGCGGCCGGCCCGACGACTTATTCCTACCAGGTCGAGAATGTCTTCCCGCATGATCGCGGCGCCTTCACCCAGGGGCTGATCTTTCGCGACGGCCATCTTTTCGAGAGCACGGGCATTCATGGCCAGTCGACGATCCGGCAGGTGCGGCTCGAGGACGGGCAGGTTCTTCGATCGGTTTCGCTGTCGCCGGAGCATTTCGGCGAAGGGCTGACGAGCTGGGGTGACGAGCTTGTTTCGATCACCTGGCGCGACGGCATCGGCTTTCGCTGGGACCGTAACAGCTTCAGGCGCACCGGGGAGTTTCGTTATCCGGGCGAAGGCTGGGGGCTGACTCAGGACGGCCGGCGGCTGATCATGAGCGACGGCACGCCGGTGCTTCGTTTTCTCGATCCGACGAATTTCCGCGAGCTCGGCCGGATCACCGTCACGTTGAACGGCCAGCCGCTGCGCAACCTGAACGAGCTCGAATTTGTGAAGGGCGAGATCTTCGCCAACGTCTGGCAGACCGATTACATCGCCCGGATCGATCCCGAACGCGGCGTCGTCACCGGCTGGATCGATCTGTCGCGACTGGTCGCCAGTGTCGACCGTCGAAGCGGCGAGGATGTCCTCAACGGCATTGCCTATGACCAAGCGGGAGACCGATTGTTCGTGACCGGCAAGAACTGGCCGAGCCTGTATCAGATCAGGATCGAGCCGCCGCCGGGCCAGTCCTGAGGCGGCGCGGGATGTTCGTCGCGGTCTATTGGTGGCGAGTCCATCCCGGCAAGGAGGACCAGTTCCGCGAAGCCTGGAGACGAGGTACCGAGGCGATCACCCGGATCTACGGAAGTTATGGATCACGGCTCCATAGGGATCGAGATGGGCGCTTCGTCGGCTATGCCGAATGGCCGGACGAGCAGACCTGGCAGAAGGCCTTCAACGCGAAGATGGTCTATGACGACCCGGAGGCGCGGGCGATGTTCGTCGATGCGATCGCCGAAACACCGCCGGGCAACGCGCCGGTCTTCACGATGGAGGTCACCGACGATCTGCTGCGCCGGTCGCTCGCTGACGGATAAGCCTTCTGCGGCGACGTCGGTCTTAGTAATCCTTCGAGTAACGCAGGTTCACGTTGGTGGCGTTGCTCGTGCCGAACTGTGAAAGCAGGCTCAGGGTTCGCGACAGCGCGATCTCGAGCTGGGTCGCGGTGAAGCCGCGGGCGTCGGTGATGATCTCGATATAGATATCGTCGCTCAGATACATTCCCGCCGAGATCGCGGTGCCACGGCCCGTCGTCTCATCGGCGCCGAGGATCCGGATTCGATCGATCCCCGTAGCGGAGCGAAGCTGGCCAAGCGGATTGAGGCCGCCGCTGCTGCCCCGCAAGGTGTTCAAGGACGCCGCAAGCTGGACCGCCTGGAGCGCCGAGATTTCGGTCACCGAGCTTCCGAACAGGATCCTGGAGACGACCTCGTCCTGAGGCAGGCTCGGGCTGGAAGTGAAAGCGATCTGCGGATTGTTGGAGCTGCCCGAAATATTGATCCCGACCTCGACATCATCGACGTCGGCGACGGCCTCGAGGTCGATTTGCGGGTTGGGCGGGCGGGCTCCGGTGAAGACGATGTGACCGCGGCTGACGTCGAAGCGCCGGCCGGCCAGGCTGAGGGTGCCCCGGATCAGGTCGACCTCGCCGACGATCGCCGGGGTCGCGGTCGTGCCCTGCATCCTGAGATCGGCCGACCATTCCGACTCCAGTCCCATGCCGGAGACGAAGACGCGGTTGTCTGCTCGCGCCCGGATGTCGAGGTTCCAGATGCTCGGAACAGCCGAGTCCTCGGTCAAGGCATTGGGCGGAAGGATCGGATCGCCGCGGCGCCGGACCCCCGCCAGCTGACGCACTTCCGCAGCCGCCTGCCGAACGATCTGGTAGCGGGCCTCGCCGAGTTCCAGCTCGCCGGCGATCAAGGCCGGGCGGCCGCGGCTGTTGGTGATCGACAAGGTGCCGGTGGCGGTCCCTGCGAGATCGTCGCTTCGAGCGAGTTGGGCATTGTCGAACTGGAGCTGCATG
>DAINCA010000148.1:0-4956 GCA_036732645.1 Allosphingosinicella sp. | reverse complement strand
TTCATGGACAAGGAGAATTACGAGCAGGTCTCGCTTCCGCGTGACCTGATCGGCGACGCGGCCGCTTTCCTCCAGGACGGCATGGACGTCGTGATGGAGCTGTACAACGAGCGGCCGATCTCGGTTCAGCTCCCCGATCAGATCGAAGCGACGATCGTCGAGGCGGATGCGGTGGTGAAGGGGCAGACCGCCTCGTCCAGCTACAAGCCGGCAATCCTCGACAATGGCGTCAGGGTGATGGTCCCGCCACACATCAGCTCGGGAACGCGAATCGTCGTCGACGTCTACGAACAGACCTACGTTCGTCGCGCCGACTAGTGGCGCGAATCGTCGATGAAGGTCGCACCTTCCGGGCGGATCGCGCCTGGGGTGCGCTGGACATTGCCGAGGTGGAGGGGGCGACCGTTCGGCTCCACTGGACGGACCAGCCTTACGAATGGCACGTCAATGACGGCACGGAAGTTTTCCTCGTCCTCGATGGCGCCGTGAACATGCATTACCGGACTCCGGACGGCGATCGCGCCGTTCGACTGGAACCCGGATCGATCTTCGTCGCTCAACCCGGCGACGCGCACGTCGCCGAGCCCGAAGGGGAAGCGCGTATCCTCGTCGTCGAACGCAAAGGCAGCATCTGATGGTTTCCCATTCCGGCCTCATCACGGTCATGACCCGGGCGGCGCGCAAGGCGGCTCCGCGGCTTCGTCGCGATTTCGGGGAGGTCGAGCAGCTTCAGGTCAGCCGCAAGGGTCCCGCCGATTTCGTCAGCATGGCCGACGAAAGAGCCGAGCAGACGATCGTCGACGAGCTTCGCCACGCGCGGCCGGACTGGGGCCTCTATCTCGAGGAAGGCGGGACGATCGAGGGCGATCCGATGAAGCCCCGCTGGATCGTCGATCCGATCGACGGGACGTCCAATTTCCTTCACGGAATTCCGCACTTCGCGATCTCGATCGCCGTTCAGGAGCCGAAACCGGGCGGACAGGGCTGGGGCGAGATCAGCCATGGCCTCATTTACCAGCCGCTCACCGACGAAAGCTTTTGGGCGGAAAAGGGGAGGGGCGCCTGGCTGGTCGACCGGAGGCTCAGGGTCTCCTCGCGGCGCGATCTGTCCGACGCCCTGATCGCCACCGGCGTTCCCTACAAGGGCCACGGCCATCTCGATCGGTTTCAGAAAATCCTCGATGCCGTCGCGCCGGAGGTGGCGGGGATCCGACGCTTCGGTTCGGCAGCCCTGGATCTCGCGTGGGTCGCAGCCGGGCGTTACGACGGATTCTGGGAAGAGGACCTCAAATTCTGGGACATTGCCGCCGGCCTCATCCTGGTCCGCGAAGCGGGCGGCTACGTCACCGATTTCCGAGGCTCTGATCCCGGGATCGAGAAGGGACAGGTCCTTGCCGCCAATGATCAACTCCATTCCCGCCTTCACAAGCTCGTGGCCGGATCTCTAAGATCCTGATCCGAAAGCGATTCAACTGACCGCTTGATTGCGGCGGCCGGAGAAATCCTCACCCTCGCTCATTGTCGCTCACTGGCGGTTGCGATGCCCGTTTCGCTGGCCTAGAAGCCGCCCAACCTTTGGTCCTCAGAGAGTCTCACGATGGCGTCCGTCGCCGCCGATTACCTGCCGATCCTGCTGTTCCTGGGCGTTGCTTTGGGCCTGTCTCTGGCCTTCGTCGTCCTGCCGATGCTCGTGTCGATGCTCACTGGGGCAGCCAATCCCTATCCGGACAAGCTCGCCGAATATGAATGCGGCTTTCCGGCGTTCGAGGATAGCCGGGCGCAATTCGACGTGCGCTTCTACCTCGTCGCGATCCTGTTCATCATCTTCGACATCGAGGCCGCCTTCCTCTTTCCCTGGGCGGTGAGCGTGTTCGACGCCGGCTGGGCAGCCTGGGGCGCGATGATGATCTTCCTCGTCGAGCTTGCCCTTGGCTTCGCTTACGCCTGGAAGAAGGGGGCGCTCGAATGGGAGTGATCCTCGATCCGCGGCATGAAAATCAGCGTCCGGCCGATTTGCAGCAGCCCGATCCCTACATCTTCAACCAGATCCAGTCCGAAGTCACCGACAAGGGTTTCCTGGTCACCTCGACCGAGGACCTGTTCCAATGGGCCCGGACCGGTTCCTTGTGGTGGATGACCTTCGGCTTGGCTTGCTGCGCGGTCGAGATGATTCATGTGAACATGCCGCGCTATGATCTTGAAAGATTTGGCGCAGCACCCCGGGCGAGCCCGCGCCAGTCGGACGTGATGATCGTCGCCGGGACGCTCTGCAACAAGATGGCGCCGGCGCTCCGGCGGGTCTACGATCAGATGTCGGAGCCCCGTTACGTCATCTCGATGGGCAGCTGCGCCAATGGCGGCGGCTATTATCACTACAGCTACAGCGTCGTCCGGGGCTGCGATCGCATCGTTCCGGTCGATATCTACGTGCCCGGCTGCCCGCCCACCGCCGAAGCTTTGCTTTATGGAATCATGCAGCTTCAGCGGAAGATACGCCGCGTCGGCACGATCGAGCGATAATCATGTCCAGCCCGGCACCACTCGTTCCGGCCCGCGAGGGCATCATCGACGCGGTCAAGGCCGCGATCGGCGACGCCTTCCTGTCCGGCAAGGACGCGGTTGGGGAAGTCTCGATCCATGTCGCCCGCGACCGGATCGCCGATGTGCTGCGAACGCTTCGGGACGAACTCGAATATCAGCAGCTGATGGAGATTGCCGGCGTCGATTACCCGTCGCGGCCCGAGCGTTTCGAAGTCGTCTATCATCTCCTTTCGGTGACGAAGAACCATCGGCTCCGAATCCGGGTCACCACCAACGAGGAAGATCCGGTGCCGACCGTCACCGGCGTCTATCCGGTCGCAGGCTGGCTCGAACGCGAAGTGTTCGACCTTTACGGCGTCCTTTTCGACGGCAATCCGGACCTTAGGCGAATCCTCACCGATTACGGCTTTCGAGGTCATCCGCAGCGCAAGGATTTCCCGCTGACGGGCTATGTCGAGCTGCGTTATTCGGAAGAGCAGAAAAGGGTCGTCTACGAACCGGTCAGGCTCTCTCAGGACTTTCGCGATTTCGATTTCCTAAGTCCGTGGGAAGGCGCCCAATATATCCTTCCCGGCGACGAGAAGGCTCCGGAGGCGCCTGGGGCACCGACGCCGCTCAAGGCGGACGAGATCAAGAAATGACGGACGTTCGCGACCAGGGATCCGAGGTGAGTGCGGGCGATCGCCGCGAGGCGGACGTCGCCCGAACCGGCGCGACCGAGTCCGACATCGCCAATTACACGATCAATTTCGGGCCTCAGCACCCCGCTGCCCACGGCGTGCTTCGGCTCGTCCTCGAGCTCGACGGCGAGATCATCGACCGGGTCGACCCGCATGTCGGGCTTCTCCATCGCGGCACGGAGAAGCTTTGCGAGCACAAGACCTATCTTCAGGCGCTGCCTTACATGGACCGCCTCGATTACGTGTCGCCGATGTCGATGGAGCACAGCTACGTGCTCGCCATCGAGAAGTTGCTCGATCTGGAGGTCCCGCTTCGCGCCCAGTATCTCAGGGTCCTGTTCGCCGAGCTGACCCGGATTTCGAACCACCTTCTCAATCTCGGCAGTCACGTCATGGACGTCGGCGCGATGACTCCGAACCTGTGGCTGTTCGAGCTTCGCGAAGACGTGATGAACTTCTACGAGCGGGCGTCCGGCGCGCGCATGCACGCGGCCTATTTCCGCCCCGGCGGCGTCCACCAGGACGTTCCGCTGAAGCTGCTCACCGATATTGGCGACTGGCTCGACAACCGGCTGTTCGGCCTGTTCGAGGATTCGATCGCGCTCGTCGCCGACAATCGCATCTTCAAGCAGCGCAACGTCGACATCGCGACCGTCTCGAAGGAAGATGCACTCGCATGGGGCTTTTCCGGACCGATGATCCGGGCCGCCGGCATTCCCTGGGATATTCGCAAGAGCCAGCCTTACGACGTCTACGACCGGATCGAGTTCGACGTGCCCGTCGGCACGAAAGGCGATTGCTACGATCGCTTCATGGTCAGGGTGGAGGAAGTCCGGCAATCGGCCCGGATCATGAAGCAGTGCCTGAACGAGATGCCGCAAGGGCCCATCGCCTCACTCGATCGCAAGGTCGTGCCGCCCAAGCGCGCCGAGATGAAGCAGTCGATGGAAGCCTTGATCCATCACTTCAAGCTCTACACCGAGGGTTTTCACGTGCCGGAAGGCGAGGTCTACGTCGCCACCGAAAGCCCGAAGGGCGAGTTCGGAATCTATCTGGTGAGCGATGGCAGCAACAAGCCCTACCGGGTCAAGATCCGCCCGACCGGTTTCTCGCATCTGCAGGCGATGGACTTCATGACCCGTGGGCACATGCTGGCGGATGTCACCGCCATTCTCGGCGCGCTCGACATCGTTTTCGGAGAGGTAGACCGCTGATGGCCGAAGCCGCGCGCCTTCCCGCCAGCGACGAGATCCGCGCCCGCTGGGGCGGTTTTGCCTGGACGCCCGAGAACGAGGCGATGGCGAAGACGGTCATTGGCCGTTATCCGCCGGGGCGTCAGCACAGCGCCTCGATACCCTTGCTCGATCTTGCCCAGCGCCAGGTCGGAGACGAGACGCAAACCCAGGGCTGGCTGCCGATCCCGGTGATCGAATATGTCGCCGCTTACCTCGATATGCCCTACATCCGCGCCTACGAGGTCGCGACCTTCTACACGATGTTCAACCTGGCCCCGGTCGGCCGATTCCATGTCCAGGTGTGCGGAACGACGCCCTGCATGCTTCGCGGCTCGGATGACGTCTTCGCTGCCTGCAAGGCGAAGGGGCTGGAGAAGGGACATACGACCGAGGACGGCCTGTTCACCCTCAACGAGGTGGAATGCCTTGGCGCCTGTGCCAATGCGCCGATGGTCCAGATCAACGACGACAATTACGAAGATCTGACGTTCGACAGCATG
>DAINCA010000147.1:0-4981 GCA_036732645.1 Allosphingosinicella sp. | reverse complement strand
GTTCATGGACCTCGTCGAAGAGCACCGCCGATATGCCGGATAGTTCGGGATCGGCCTGGATCCGGCTGAGGAAAATGCCTTCGGTGAGCACCGTGAGCCGGGTGGACGCCGACCGGCGCGAGTCCAACCGGGTCGCATAGCCGATCTTTCCGCCCACTTTCTCGCCGGCGAGTTCCGCCATCCGCTCGGCGGCCGCCCGCGCCGCCAGCCGCCGCGGCGACAGGAGCAGGATCTCGCCGCTGCACCAGGGTTCGTCGAGGAGCGCCGGGGCGACGATCGTCGTCTTGCCGGCGCCCGGCGGCGCGACGAGGACCGCGTTGCTGGCTTCGCGCAATGCCGCCAGCAGGTCCGGCAGTACCGCGTGGATCGGCAGGTCTAGAAGTCCACCCATTCCTCGCCGCCGGGCCAGAGGAGATCTTCCGCCTGGTCGCTTGCCCAGACCAGGGCCGTCACGATCAGCAAGGCAAGGATCAGGTCGACCAGCAGGATGAAGGCATAGACCAGATAGGGATGGAACGGACCGATCCGGTCGAGGCCGTCGCGGGGTTCCCGCGGTTGACGGTCAGTCATCAATATGCGCGACGGATCGCGAACTCGACCGCCTCGACCAGAGCGGACTTTGCCCGGCTCGGCGCGAACGGCCCGAGAGCGTCGATCGCGCGCTGGCCATAATGGCGTGCCCGCTCGAGCGTGTCGTCGAGCGCGCCCGATTGGCGCAGGAGATTGCTTGCGAAAGCCAGGTCCTCGTCGCTCGTGCGCCGGCCCTCGATGGCGTCCGTCCAGAAGGCCCTTTCGGCGGCATTACCGCGCGCATAAGCCAGGATGACGGGAAGGGTCACCTTGCCGTCGCGGAAATCGTCGCCGACGCCCTTGCCCATGGTTGCCGAATCCGACGCATAATCGATCGCGTCGTCGACCAACTGAAAGGCGATGCCGAGATTGCGGCCATAAGCGTCGAGCGCTTTTTCGACCGCCTCTTCGCGTTCGGCCACGACCGCGGAGACCCGGCAGGCGGCCGCGAACAAGGCCGCCGTCTTGGCGGCGATGATCTCGAGATACTGGTCCTCGTTGGTCTCGACCTGTCGCTGCGCGGTGAGCTGGTTGACCTCGCCTTCCGCGATCGTGCTCGAAGCGCGCGAAAGGATACCGAGCACCTTGAGGCTTCCGTCCTCGACCATCAGCTCGAAGGCGCGGGCGAACAGGAAGTCGCCGACGAGGACGCTCGCAGGATTGCCCCAGATGATGTTGGCCGTCCGTCGCCCGCGGCGAAGACCGGAACCGTCAACGACATCGTCGTGGAGCAGGGTCGCGGTGTGGATGAACTCGACGGCCGCGGCGAGCTTGTGCTGCCGGGTTCCGGGATAATCGAGCAAACGCGCCGAGGCCAAAGTCAGCATCGGCCGCATCCTCTTGCCGCCGCCGGCGATGAGATGGCCGGCGAGCTCGGGGATCAAGGCGACCTCGCTCTGCATCCGCGCCAGGATGACGGAATTGACCTGGTTGAGATCGGCGGCGACGAGCTGGAGCATCGGATCCAGCGACGGCGTGCGGGCAACGCCGATCGAGTGAATATTGGCGGTCATCTGGCCCGGCCTGTGCGCGAAGGGAGGGTCAAAGGCAAGCCGTCAGGGGGCGGTTGGGGCCGCGGTCGGGGCCAATGGCAGCTTCAGCCGCGCCAGCAGCCCACCCAGATCCTCGCTCTCCTCGAGCTTGATCGAGCCGCCGTAAATGTGAGCGACGTCGCGGACGATGGCGAGCCCGAGGCCGGTGCCGGGCTTGCCGGTGTCGAGCCGGGCGCCGCGATCGAAGATCGTTACCCGTTCCTCTTCGGGGATTCCGGTGCCGTCGTCCTCGACCTCGATCTCGACGCATTCGGGAGTCGTCTTGACCGTCACGAACACTCGGCCGCCGCCATATTTGGCGGCATTCTCGATCAGGTTGCCGAGCATTTCGTCCAGGTCCTGGCGTTCGACCCTGACCGAGGCCTGGCGGTCGCCGGCGACGTCGATGGTGACGTTCTCGTAAAGCCGGCTGACGGCGCGCTCGACCGATTCAAGCGCCGGCCACACCACCGCCCGCGCCTGGGCGCTGGATCGGCGGCCGATCGCCCGCGCGCGGGCGAGATGGTGATCGACCTGCCGCCGCATCGTCGTCGCTTCGCGGACCACCGTCTCGGCAAGGTCAGGGCTTCTGGCCGTGGCGGCATTGGTGATGACGGTGAGGGGGGTCTTGAGCGCATGGGCAAGGTTGCCGGCATGGCGCCGCGATTCTTCGGCCTGAACCTCATTATGCTCGAGCAAATCGTTCAGCTCGAGGGTCAGGGGCTCGATCTCGCGCGGGAATCTTTCCTCGATCCGCGCTTTCTCGCCCGATCGGATCGCCGCCAGCGCGCGCCTCACCCGTCGAAGCGGCCACAAACCGTAAATCGCCTGGAGCGCGGCGAGAACGATCAGCCCCAGCCCCAATATTCCGAACGATCGGACCATTGTCTTGCGGAGCACGCTGATCTGCTCGTCCAATATGTCCCGGCTCTGGGCCACCTGGAACCGCCAGCGCACCGGGGAGCCCGGCAGGCGCACGTCGCGCTCGGCGATCCTCAGCACCTCCGAGGGAAATTCCGTGCTGTCGTAATAATGAACCTCGCTGTCATTGTGCGGACTGCTGACGGTCAGCTGGCGGTCCCATAAGGAGCGGGACGGGAAGGGATCGAAGCCCTCGCCTGAAATCTGGAAGTAGAGGCCCGAATATGGCTCGAGGAAGCGCTGGTCGGCCGGCGGCCGGTTGAGCAGGATCTCGCCTTCCGGTCCGATTTCCGACGATGCCACCAAGGCGGTGAGCACATAATCGAGCTGGGCATCGAAATTGTCGGTGATCGCGGAGGTCAGGACCCGGTCGAGCGTGAACGCGCCGAGGCCGAGCAGCAAGGCGATCCAGACGCCGGCAATGACGATCATCCGCCGGGTCAGCGAACCTGAGCGACGAGTGACCGGCTGACGGTCGAGTTTCGAAAGCTTCATGACTTGCGTCTCACGAAGCGAGCGTGACGGCAGGCGCGCTTAGCTGGCGATGAACCAGGTGAGCACTTCCTTATCCTCTCGGCTCCTCGAGCGAGTAACCCAGCCCGCGGATGGTCGTGATCACATCCGGCCCAAGTTTCTTCCGGATGCGCGTGACGAAAACCTCGATCGTGTTGGAATCGCGGTCGAAATCCTGGTCGTAAATATGCTCGATCAGCTCGGTACGGGAAACGACCTTGCCCTTGTGGTGCATCAGATAGGACAGCAATTTATATTCCTGGGCGGTGAGCTTCACCGGCTCCCCATTGAGGGTCACCTTGCCCGAGCGCGTGTCGAGACGGACGTCGCCGGCGGTGAGCTCGGAACTGGCATTGCCCGACGCGCGGCGAATGAGCGCGCGGAGACGGGCGATCAGCTCCTCGGTCTGGAACGGCTTGGCGAGATAATCGTCGGCGCCGGCGTCGAGCCCGGCCACCTTGTCCGACCAGCTGTCGCGGGCGGTGAGCACCAGGACGGGAACCTTGATGCCTTCCTTGCGCCAGCGGTCGAGGACGGTGAGGCCGTCGACTTCGGGCAAACCGAGGTCGAGGATGATCGCGTCATAGGTCTCGGTCGAACCGAGATAATGGCCATCCTCGCCGTCGGTGGCGAGATCGACGGCATAGCCAGCGCCTTCGAGAGTGGCACGAAGCTGCCGGCCGAGATTCGGCTCGTCCTCGACGATCAGAACCCGCATTGTCTTTCCCTTCGCCTCCGCAACGGACACGTTCCAATCGGCGCGCCCGGCAAATTGTTCCGGCCCGCATATGGGGACAAACCAATCGTTACGCTAGCGCGTTGGCGAGGGGAAGCGGGCCGTGCGGCCCTATTGGCGGCTGATTTCGCGGCCGGTGCGGGCCTCGACGTCGACCCAGATCACCCGCGGACCCTGCATGAACTTCAGCCGATAGCGATTGGGGCCAAGCATCTCGGCGCCGATGAACTGCGCCCCAGGGATCCGGACCCGGGCCCGGATTTCGGGCAGGCTGAGGCTCCGCCCGGACTGATTCGCCTGATAGGCCGCATCCTGCTCGCGCGTGCGCTGGGGGCCCAGCGCCTCGGCCGGTACGGCGGTCGCGAGCAGGCTCGCGGCGGCAGTGAGCAGGACGAGGTAACGCATTGGACTGGAACTCGGCTGTTCATGGAAGGATCGCAAGCCTCAATAGCAGACGCCATTGAATAGCCCATGAATGCGGCTGTAGGACTGGCTTAACGTTCGGCGGGCCGGGGAGTGGGGTGGATGCGTTCGATCAGGTTGGGATTTGCGGCGGTGATTCTTGGGCTGGGGGCGGCCACCGTGCCGGCGCTTCAGGCTCAGGACAGCCCCAGGATGGAGCGGGTCCCAGACCGGCAGCCAGGGGAAGGCGAGGGGCCGTTCCGTCGCCTCGTCATTCGCGGCGCGACCCTGGTCGACGGCACCGGAGCGCCGCCCCTAGGCCCGGTCGACATCGTCATCGCCGGCAACAGGATCGAGAGCATCCGCGGCGCCGGAACGCCCGGCCTTCCGGTTCGAGCCGACCGCGAGCCGCGCGACTTCGACCGCGAGATCGACGCCACGGGAATGTTCGTCCTTCCGGGCTTCGTCGACGTTCACGGCCATAATGGCGATCCCGACAAGGCGCCCAATGCCAGCTACGGCTATCGCCTGTGGCTGGCGCATGGAGTCACCGCTGTTCGCGGCGTCTCGCTTTATTTCGGGCCCGACAACATGTCGCTGAGCGACCGGGCGCGGAGCGCCGCCAACACGATCGTCGCCCCGCGGCTCTTTTCATACCTCGCTTTGGGCGACGGCTGGAGCAATGGGCCGGTGACGAGCCCTGAACAGGCCCGAGCCTGGGTCCGCTGGGCGGCGGCGCAAGGTCATGACGGGGTCAAGTTCTTCAACGATCCGCCGGCGATCACCGAAGCGGCGATCGCCGAGGCCC
>DAINCA010000146.1:0-4987 GCA_036732645.1 Allosphingosinicella sp. | reverse complement strand
AGCGGCTCGAGCGCGGCGCCGGGGGCGAGGCCAACTTCGTAGCGTGCGGTCACCGGACTGGCGCCGCCGACCGAATCCACGTCGCCCGTTTCGAAGAACCGTTCCGTTTCACCGCCATCGAGGGCCGCGGCCAAGGTAGCAGACAGACCTTCGGTGCTTGGCAGGGACGGCAACTCCCAACGTGGGCGAAGCGCGTCCAGGGCGCGGGCAGCGGCCCACCAGTTGGTGCCGACGACCGCCACCCAGGCGGGATGCTCGATCAGCGACAAGACGTCGTGCAACGCATTGGCCGCCTCCCGGTCGAGGCTGACCCGCCGGCTTCCCGGCGGCGCGCTTCGAACCGCGGCATAGACCATGTCGGGCAAGCGGATATCGGCGGCGAACATGGCCGAGCCGTCGATCTTTGCCGGCAGATCGAGCCGTTCGAGCGGCTGGCCGACCAGCCGAAACTCCGCCCCGCCGCGGATCGGCAGATGGTCCGGCAATGCGTGTCCCGCCGCTTTTTCGGCAAGCTCGGCGAAGGCGATCCGATCCTGACCGCGCCAGACGAAGCCGTCATGCGTATCGAGCTCTTCCCAGTCGGCCTCCCATCGTTCGGCCGCGGCCATGCTGAGAAGGGCTCGTGCCGCCGCTCCGGCCTCCTGCATCCGCCCTTCGAAGGCGCGGATCGAGGTGGACCCGCCGGTCAGCATCAAGGCTCCACGGGTGGCATATTCGCGCGCGGTCCAGCGCCCGACGCCGCGAAGCAAGGCCGGAAAGCTTTCCTGCGCGCTCTCCTCGCCGATCAGATCATTGGCATAAAGCGGACTGATCGGGGCGGGCTCCACCGATACCGTTCGCCAGTCGGCCCCAAGCTCGTCGGCGAGGATTTGCGGCAGGCTCGTATAGACGCCCTGGCCGAGCTCGGCCTGCGGCACGGCGACGATGACTCGCCCGTCATTGCCGATCTTGAGGAAGGCGTTGAACAGATTTTCGCCCGGGCCGGCGCGGAGGTTCGGAGCATAGGTCCGCGGCCAGATCGACCAGGCCAGGACCAGCCCGGCGCCGATGCCGCCGCCAACGAGCAGGGTCCGGCGGCTGACCCCCTTCTTGCGCTCGCCCGCCTTGCGCTGGTCGCCTTTTACCATTCGAGGCGTGATAGTGAGCCGTTGCCGCAGCCGCCAGACCCTGATCGCAACCAAGCCGCGGAGGCGTGCGTTTCTACACCTACGCGCCGCCGCATCCTCGCGAAGCGCGAGCTGAAAGGCCGGCCATGTCCCTGTTGTTGCTGCTTGCCGCTCTCCTCGGACAAGATGACGGTTTCGAAGCGCTAGGCGAGACCGATGGCTGGCACATCGCGCGCGCCGGCAGCGGCTGCCTGATGACTCGTGAATTCGGCGGGCAGGGCAACACGATCCTGACCTTGTCGATCGACCCCGCGCTGCCCGAGACGCCCTTGCGTCTGCTCGTCGGCAATCGGGACTGGGCCCTCCCCGATGCCGAAGATGGGGGGTTCGTCCTCGACTTCGGCAATGGCGCGAGCTGGCCGGACCTCGTCGCCCGTACTTTCCCGAGCGAAAACGAGGATGGCAGCGTCGACGGCGTCATCAGCCTTGGCTTCACGCAAGGAACGATGACTCCGGTGCTCGAGGACATGGCCACGGCGCGCGGCCTCCGGCTTTCCCACGCGGACTCGACGATTAGCGAATTGAGCTTCGACGGGGCCGAAGGAGCAATCCGAAGTCTCGGTCAGTGCGTCGCCGCTTTGCCGCCGGCTTGATTAAGCGGCCGCCTTTCGCCATTCGCCGTGCGTAACCAAGACATCAAGACCTGATGCTTCAGCGATCGGGCTACGGGAGTTCCAATGGCCGCACGTCTCTACCAGCGCTACCGAAACGCGATGCAATCGGGCAAGGCGCGCACCGGCGAGTGGGTGCTCGAGTTCGAATCGCGCGCGGCAAAGAGACCCGATCCGTTGACCGGCTGGTCGGGCGGCGCCGACACCCAGGAACAGGTCAGTCTGACCTTTCCCTCGCTCGAGGCGGCCAAGGCCTATGCCGAGCGTTACGGCATCGATTTCCACCTGGTCCCGCCGGCCCAGCCCAAGCTCAAGCTTCAGGCTTATGCGGACAATTTTCGGTGAAACCGGGGACGGCTGTTCGCCGGTAAGCGACAGCTAAGCGCCGGATAAAGCAGCGTCGACGATCCCCGCCGCGAGCAGGATCAGCATCTTCACGTCGATCGCGCAGCCCTCCGAGCGTTTGCGCTCTACGAAGGCGGTAACGTCTTCGAGCGCGATGCGGTGAACGACGATCTCCTCGCCGGCGACGCCGCCGCCCTCTGAGACCTTTTCCAGTCCCTCGGCTCGAAGCAGGACGAAACCTTCGGCCGACATTCCGGGAGAGGCATGGAAGCGGCCAAGGTCGATCATCCGCTCCGCCCGATAACCCGTTTCTTCTTCGAGCTCGCGGATCGCTGCCTCTTCGGCTTTCTCGCCTTCGCAATCGTCACCGATGAGACCGGCCGGAAGTTCGAGGCAATGGGCCTGGAGAGGGGCTCGAAACTGCTCGACCAGCAAGACATGCCCTTCGTCGAGAGCGAGGATGACCGCGGCGCTGACGCCTCGGGTACGTGATACATATTCCCATTTGCCGCGGCGTTTGGCGGCGATGAACTTTCCTTCCCAGACAGTCTCCTCCGGGGCCTCGGCGTCCGAGTTCACAGCTCGATCAGCCTGTCCGGAAGCTCATTCGGATTGTCGCTCGATTTGGGCACCACGCGAGCGAGGACCAAAGACACTTTCTCAACCGCCGCAGCCATTCCCTCGCCGGGCCGGCCGGCCTTCACCAGCTCGATCATCGCTTCCATCGCCTCGCCCCACACCTCCGGTTCGACATGGCTGGCGATCGCCTCGTCCGCGACGATCTCGGCGCGATGCTCGGCGAGCGACAGATAGATCAGGATTCCGGTCCTCCCCAAAGTCTTGAGCTCGCAGCCGGACCGGAACAGCTGAACCGCGCGGCGATGAACGCGCCGCGACTTGGTGCGACCGGGCGTGAGCGCCATGCGCAGCGGCATCCAGGCGAGCGCCAGACGCACGATGAGAAAGGCCAGAGCCAGCAGGACAAACAGGACGATCATCGACGCGGCACGCGTAAATTCGCCGTTCCAGCCCAGCATCAGCCCTTCGGCCCAATCGATCCAGCCCTGCGGAAGCATGGCGAGCATCGCCGGCACGATCAGCATCATCAAAATGGCGTAATGGAGGGCAACGTCATGATAAGCGTCGGATCGGCCGGCGACGATCGTCACGATCTCACCGTCGCTCTGGGTCTCGGCCTGCGCGACCGCCGCGGTCACGAGCGCGTGATCTTCCGGGCTCAGCCGCTGCATCACCAACCTCCCGAAGCGCCGCCGCCGCCGAACGAGCCGCCGCCGCCCGAAAAGCCGCCGAAGCCGCCGCCACCGCCGCCGCCCCAGCCGCTGGACGATCCGCCGCCCCAGCCGCCGCCCCCGAGACCCGGTCCCCAGATCACGATCGGCAGTCCACGCCGTCGCCTGCCATATTTGCGGCCGCCAAAGCCGCTTCGAAGCATCGGAATGATGATGAAGAAGAGGATGATGATCCAGAAGACCAGAGGAAAGGCCGATCCGCCTTCGCTACTCGAATTCTGCTGGGCGCGGGCGGCTTCGAGCGCCCGTTGCTCGGCCTGCTCCGGCGGCGCCTGGAGCTGAGCTATGACAGCGTCCGCCCCGGCGATGATTCCGCCAGGATAATCATTGTCACGGAACCGGGGCAGAATCTGTTGCTGGATGATCTGGTGCGACAAGGCATCGGTCATGATCGGCTCGAGACCGTAGCCGACCTCGATCCTGACCTTGCGCTCGTTGGGCGCGACGAGGAGGATGATCCCGTTATTGGCCTCGCTCTGGCCGATCCCCCAGTGCCGGCCGAGCTGGTAGCCATAATCCTCGATCGGATAATCTTCGAGGCTCTGGATCGTCGCCACCACCAGCTGGCGCGACGAGGCCTGCTCCAGCGCCTCGAGTTTCTGGGTGAGCTGCGCTTCCTGTTCCGGCGACAGCAATTCCGCCTGGTCGACGACCCGGCCGGTCAGCTCCGGAAAGGTCTGCCCCGATACCGGCGGTGCGCCCAGCAAAGCGAGCAGGAGGAAGAGAAGTCCGCGGATCATTTCACCTCGCCGTTCGCGCCGACCGCCGTTGGAGGCGCAAAGTAGCCGATCAGGTGCCGTTGCCGAAATCGACGGTAGGAGCGACGTCGGCATTGGGCGTGGTCGCTTCGAACGGAACCATCGGATCGGACCCGTAGATGATCCTGGCACCGATCACCGACGGGAAGGTCCGGATCTCGGTATTATAAGCGCGCACCGCCTCGTTATAATCACGGATCGTGATGTTGATCCGGTTCTCGGTCCCTTCGAGCTGGCTCATCAGGGTTGCGAAATTCTGCTGGCTCTGAAGGTTCGGATAAGCCTCCTGGAGGCGCTGAAGCGGGATGATCGCGGCGCTCAGGCGGCTCTGCGCTTCCTGATAGCGGGCCATCGCCGCCGGATCGGTCAGCTGATCGGGCGAAACCGTGATCCGGGTCGCGTCGGCGCGCGCCTGGGTCACTCCGGTGAGGATTCGTTCCTCGGACGCTGCGGCGCCACGAACCGTGGCAACGAGGTTCGGAATGAGATTGGCACGGCGCTGATAGGCCGCCTGAACGTCGGCCCACTTGGCCTTGGCATTTTCTTCCGCGGTCGGGATTGAATTGACGCCGCAAGCGGAGAGGAACAGCAAAACCGGCGCCAGGACGGCGATCAATCGCGTTCGGGTCATGAACGGGCTCCCTTTCAATCCAGTGTCGCGGGACGTAAGCATTTCGCAACGGGACCGCAACGGCTGGCGGAAAAATTGGGTCCCGCTCCAGGGGAGGGAAAAAGATGCTGACAGAATTCCGGGATTTCGTCGCTCGCGGCAACGTGCTGGATCTCGCCGTCGCCGT
>DAINCA010000145.1:0-5015 GCA_036732645.1 Allosphingosinicella sp. | reverse complement strand
AATGATCAGGCTTGCGGCCGCTGCCTTCCGCCCGGCGAACAAGGCCGAATCCGCTTTCTTCCATCAGCTTCCTCACTTCGGCCTCGTCCACCATTCGGAACCCATAAACGTGACCCGGCCATTTCCTGAGTTCTTCGGGCGGTTCGAAACAGATCGAGAGCGCTCCGCCAGGCCGCACGACCCTCGCCAGCTCGGTCATGGCCGCCACCGGATCGGGCCAGAAGTAGATATTGTTGACGCTACAGGCCTTGTCGACGCTCGCGCTTGCCAAAGGCAGCGCCTGAACCGAGCCGAGGATCAGTCGAGTTCGTGCATCGCCGCGCCATCGCCGCCTCGCCCGCTCGACCATCGCTGCCGAAGGGTCGACCCCGATCACCTGGCCCGCGGTCTGGCGATGGATCGCCGCCAACAACGCACCGCCGCCGAAGCCGACTTCGAGCACGTCGTCGGTTTGCCGGAGATCCAGCTCCCTCAGCACCAGCTGGTTCATGGGCCCGCTGATCCGGTCAAGCCAGGGACCGATCAGGTAGCGGCCCAGCCATCCACTCGGCCGGGCGAATTGCCCGGCGAGAAAGCGGCTGAGGGTCGCCAATTCAGGCTTTCGTCGTCGACGCGGCGTGGATCTCGTCGATGGCTTGCCCGAGCGCCAAATCGAATTCCTCATCGCTCATCTGGTGGCGGAGATCCTCGAGCAAGGCGCGCGAGAAACTGGCGATGACGCCGCGATTGCGGGCGAGCTCGCGACACGCCTCCGCGCGCGAGTAGCCGCCGGACAAGGCGACGACCCGAAGAACGCGCGGGTGATCGACCAAGGGATCGAACAGGCCCGCTTCCGTCGGCAGGCTGAGCTTGAGCATGACCCGTTCATCGCCTGGAAGAGCGTCGAGCGCCTTGAGCAGCTCGTCGAGCAGGATCTGGTCCGCCTCTGCGCGCTCGGAGCTCTTGATGTTCACCTCGGGCTCGATGATCGGAACGAGGCCGGCATCGAGCACCTGCCGTGCCACTTCGAACTGCTGTCCGACGACCGCCGCGATGCCATCGCGATTGGCGAGGTTGATGACCGAGCGTTCCTTGGTGCCGAACACGCCGAGTGCTTTCGCCCGGCTGAGAAGAGTTCCCAGATCCGGCATCGGCTTCATCAGCTGCACGCCGTTTTCCTCGGCCTCGAGGCCCTTGTCGATCTTGATGAAGGGTACGACCCCCCGCTCCTTGAGCACCTCGGGAACCGGCTTGCCGTCGATTTCGCCATCCATCGTCCGCTCGAAGAGAATGGCGCCAATCACCTTGTCGCCGCTGAAGGAAGGCGAGGTAATGATCCGCGACCGCATCTGATGGATCAGGCCGAACATCTCCTCATCGTCGTTCCAGGCCCCCTCCTCGATGCCGTAGCCCTTGAGCGCCTTGGGCGTCGAGCCACCGCTCTGGTCGAGCGCAGCGATAAATCCGCGGCCGCTTTCCAGTTTCGCGGTCATCTCAGAGTTATTCATCGATTCGTCCTCTATCTGTCTAGTCTAACTAGTTAAATACTGTTGTTCACGGCTGCTCGAGTGCCTTCACGCCTGGCAGGGTCTTGCCTTCCATCCATTCCAGGAAGGCGCCGCCGGCGGTCGAGACGAAGCTGAAATCGTCCGTCACGCCCGCGTGATTCAAAGCGGCGACGGTGTCGCCACCGCCCGCCACGGAGACGAGGCCGCCTTCCTGGGTAAGGGCTGCCGCCGTTCGGGCGAGAGCGACGGTGGCGGCATCGAAAGGAGGGGTCTCGAAGGCGCCCAATGGACCGTTCCATACCAAGGTTCGGCAGGTCTTGAGAGCGTCGGCCAGGGCCTCGACCGCGGCTGGACCAATGTCGAGGATCATCTCGTCGGCCGCAACTTCGTGGACGTTGCAGGTCCTCATCGATGACGGGTTGGGGGCAAACTCCCTGGCGACGACCACGTCGTAGGGAAGGTGGACGGTGCAGTTCGCCCGATCGGCCGCCTCGAGTATTTCCAGCGCCGTGGAGCCGAGCTCGTGCTCAGCCAGGCTCTTGCCGACCGCGATTCCGCGCGCGGCGAGGAAAGTGTTGGCCATGCCGCCGCCGATCATCAGATGATCGACCTTGGCGACCAGGTGCCTGAGGACGTCGAGCTTCGTCGAGACCTTGGCGCCGCCCACAACCGCCGCCACCGGCCGTTCGGGGTTGCCGAGCGCCTTTTCCAGCGCTTCGAGCTCGGCCTGCATCGCCCGGCCGGCGAACGCCGGGAGACGATGCGCGATTCCCTCGGTGGAGGCATGGGCGCGATGGGCGGCGGAGAAAGCGTCGTTGACATAGAAGTCGCCGAGGCGGGCGAAGCGCTCGACGACCGCCGGATCGTTCTTCTCCTCGCCGCCGAAGAAGCGGGTATTTTCGAGAATGGCGATATCGCCCGGCTGAAGGTCGCCGACTGCCGCCACATCGACCTCCCAGTCGACGAACCTTACCGGCCGCCCCAATACGGCTTCATAGGGCTTCGTGACCAAGGCGAGCGAATATTCGGGCGCCGGCGCCTTGGGTCGGCCGAAATGGGCCAGAAGCAGGACGATGGCGCCCTTGTCCGCCAGTTCGGTGACGGTCGGGAGGGTGGCGCGAAGACGCGTGTCGTCACTGACCTTCCCTTCCTGCATCGGCACGTTGAGGTCGACGCGCACAAGTGCACGCTTGCCCTCCACATCACCCAGATCATCGAGCGTTCGAAATGACGTCATGGCGTCAGATCAAGGCCGCCATCGCTGCCGCGGTGTCGACCATCCGGTTGGAGAAGCCCCATTCATTGTCGTACCAGCTCAAGACCCGAACCAGCTTGCCCTCGAGCACCGCCGTCTCGAGGCTGTCGACGGTCGAGCTTGCAGGGTTGTGGTTGTAATCGATCGAGACGAGCGGCTCCTCGGTATAAGCCAATATGCCCTTTAGCGGCCCTTCGGCGGCGGCTCGAAGAGCATTGTTCACTTCCTCGACCGAGGTGTCGCGGCTGGGCGTGAAGGTCAGGTCGACGAGGCTGACATTGGGCGTCGGCACGCGGACGGCCGATCCGTCCAATTTGCCCTTCAGCTCCGGAAGCACTTCACCGACCGCTCTGGCGGCGCCGGTGGTGGTCGGGATCATCGACATGCCCGCGGCGCGCGCACGGCGCTTGTCGCTGTGGATCTGGTCGAGAATCTTCTGGTCGTTCGTGTAAGCGTGGATCGTCGTCATCAGACCACGCTCGATCCCGATCGACTCGTTCATGATCTTGGCGACCGGCGCCAGGCAATTGGTGGTGCACGAAGCGTTCGAAACGATCGTGTGCTCGGCAGTCAGCTTGTCGTGATTTACCCCGTAGACGACCGTGAGATCGACCCCTTTGGCAGGCGCCGAGATCAAGACTTTCTTTGCGCCTGCAGACAGATGCGCGCCAGCCTTGTCGCGGTCCGTGAAGAATCCGGTGCATTCAAGGGCAAGGTCGACACCATTGGCGCCGTGCGGCAGCTTGCCTGGATCCCGTTCCGCCGTGACCTTGATCCGGCGGCCGTCGATGATCAAATCGTTGCCGTCGGCGCGAACTTCGCCGGGATAGGCGCCATGGACCGAGTCCCGCTTGAACAGCAACGCGTTGGACTCGGCGTCGGCGAGGTCGTTGATCGCCACCAGCTCGAGCCCGCAATCCTTCTGCTCGAGGATCGCACGCGCCACGAGGCGTCCGATGCGCCCGAACCCGTTGATCGCCACTCTGGTTGCCATCTTGCTGGTCTCCTTAGGATTTGAGCGCCGCGAGGATTCGCGGCACAATCGCGTCGGTGGTGAAGCCGAACCGCTTGAAAAGGTCTTCGGCGGGGGCAGAAGCGCCGAACCGGTCGATTCCGATGCGAAGCCCGCGCCGACCGACATAACGTTCCCAACCCATCGTCGTCCCCGCCTCGATCGACACCAACAGGCAGTCCGAAGGCAGCAGGTCGTCGCGATAGGCCGCGCCCTGAGCGTCGAAGCGGGCCCAGCTCGGCATCGAGACGACGTCGACGCCGATGCCATGGCTCTCGAGCGCTGTCGCGACTTCAACGGCGACATGCACTTCGGAGCCGGTGGCGAGGATTACGGCCTGGCGGTTGGTGGCCGCCTGGTGGAGCCGGTACGCGCCGCGTTCGCACAGATTGCCGGATCGGGCCGCCTTACGGAGCTGCGGGAGATTTTGGCGGGTCAAAGCCAGCAGGCTGGGCCCGGAAGCATGCGCTAGGGCCAGTTCCCAGCATTCGGCAGTCTCGATGGCGTCGGCGGGCCGGAGCACATCGAGATTCGGTATCGAGCGAAGGCTCATCAAATGCTCGATCGGCTGATGGGTGGGTCCGTCTTCGCCCAACCCGATCGAGTCGTGGGTCATCACGTAGATCACCCGGGCCTGCTGGAGCGCGGACAGCCTGATCGCGGGGCGGCAATAATCGGCAAAGACCAGGAAGGTGCCGCCATAAGGGATGATGCCGCCATGAAGGGCCATCCCGTTCATCGCCGCTGCCATCCCGAACTCGCGAATGCCGTAATAGATATAGGTCCCGCTGCGGTCGTCACGAGTGAACGGCTTCTGATCCTTGCTCCGCGTGTTGTTGGAGCCGGTGAGGTCGGCCGAACCGCCGACCGTTTCGGGAAGCTGCGCATTGATCGCGTTCAGCGCCAGCTCGGAGGCCTTGCGGGTCGCCACCTTCTGAGGATTGGCGATCAGACCGGACACGTGCTCATTGAGCGAAAAGTCTGCCGGAAGGGCGCCCTTCATCCGGCGGCGGAATTCCTCACGGTCATCGTGTGCCTCAAGGCGATCCTGCCACCTCTGATGCTCATCCGCGCTTCGCCGGCCGGCCTTTCGCCAGGCGTCGACGATTTCGCCCGGAAGGTCGAACGGTTCGTTTTCCCACACCAATTGCTTGCGGGCGGCGGCAACCTCCTCCGGCCCGAGCGCCGCACCGTGGGTCGCCGCGGTGCCCTGCTTGTTGGGTGCGCCAAAGCCGATGATCGTCCGGCAGGCGATCAGCGA
>DAINCA010000144.1:0-5032 GCA_036732645.1 Allosphingosinicella sp. | reverse complement strand
GTCCTGCTCGCCGTCAGCCGGGCTATCGGTGAAACGATGATCGTGGTGATGGCGGCCGGCCTCGCCGCCAATCTTACGGCCAACCCCTTCGAAAGCGTCACCACCGTGACGACCCAGATCGTCCAGCTGCTGACCGGCGATCAGGAGTTCGACAGCCCGAAGACGCTCGCGGCCTTCGCCCTCGGACTGGTCCTGTTCCTGGTGACCCTTGCCCTCAACATCGTCGCCCTTCGCGTCGTCAAAAAATATCGCGAAGCTTATGAGTGAGAGCGCAATCCCGATCGACGGGCCGATGGATCCGACCCCGACCGACTGGAATAGCGAGGCGATCCAGCGGCGCATCCGCAAACGTTATGCGGCCGAACGGCGATTCCGCCTCGTCGGACTGGCCGCCGTCCTGATGTCGGCTGCCTTCCTCGCCTTTCTGCTGATCACGATGATGGCGAACGGACTTCGCGGCTTCACGCAGACGGAAGTCCGGATCGACCTGGATTCGCGTGCCGTCGCCATGATCGCTGCCGGCGATTACGAGAGCGCGCTGGGTGAGGAAGCAGCCTTGCTCTCCAGTAGCGGCTGGCTTCGGCTGCGCGACAGCGAAGTTCGCGAAGGTTCGGTCTGGCTCCCGGCTTCGACTGAAATCGACGTCGCCGCCAAGGGAGAGGGCACGCCCCCCGCCGAACAGGCGCGACAGCGTCTGAATGCTGATGACCGTCTCCGTACGAGGCTCAATCTCGGCTTCCTGACCGGCGCCGACGCGACCGATCCTACCCAGGTGGGTATCTGGGGCGCCTTCAAGGGTTCGCTGCTGACGATGATCGTCACCTTGTTGCTGGCGTTTCCGGTCGGCGTGCTTTCCGCCGTCTATCTCGAGGAATATGCGCCAAGAAACCGCTGGACCGACATCATCGAGGTGTCGATCAACAATCTTGCCGCCGTACCATCGATCATTTTCGGCCTGCTCGGACTGGCAGTCTTCCTCAACACGATGCATCTGCCGCGTTCGGCCCCAATCGTCGGCGGCCTCACCCTCGCATTGATGACGATGCCGGTGATCGTCATTGCCGGCCGCAACGCGATCAAGTCCGTCCCGCCTTCGATCCGTGACGCCGCGCTCGGCGTCGGCGCGAGCCAGATCCAGGTGGTCTTCCATCATGTGTTGCCGCTGGCACTGCCGGGAATCCTCACCGGAACCATCATCGGCATGGCCCGGGCGTTGGGCGAAACGGCGCCTTTGCTGATGATCGGCATGCGCGCCTTCATCGCTGCGCCGCCGTCCGGTCTCACTGAACCCGCCACCGTCCTCCCGGTCCAGATATTCCTGTGGTCCGACGAGGTGAGCCGAGGATTCGTCGAGAAGACGTCGGCCGCGATCATCGTGCTCCTGGTCTTTCTTTTGGCGATGAACGGTCTCGCCATCTACCTTCGCAACAGATTCGAGAAACGCTGGTAATGGATATCGAAACCACCACCGCCCCAAAGATGACCGCGCGCAACGTCAGCGTCTTCTACGGCGAAAAGAAAGCCATCGACGACGTGTCGATCGACATCCGGCGCGAGGATGTCACGGCGTTCATCGGACCGTCCGGCTGCGGCAAATCGACCTTCCTGCGGACTCTGAACCGAATGAACGATACCATCCCGAACGCCCGGGTCGACGGCAGGATCGAGCTCGACGGTGAGGATATCTACGCTCCTTCGATGGACGTGGTTCAGCTCCGCGCTCGGGTCGGCATGGTCTTCCAGAAACCCAACCCTTTCCCCAAGTCGATTTACGAAAATGTCGCCTACGGACCCCGGATCCACGGCCTCGCCGCTAACAAGGGTGAGCTCGACGTCATCGTCGAGCGGTCGCTGAGACGGGCCGGCCTTTGGGACGAGGTCGCCGACCGCCTGCAGGAGAGCGGCACCGCATTGTCGGGCGGGCAGCAGCAAAGGCTGTGCATCGCCCGGGCGATCGCGGTCGATCCGGAAGTGATCCTGATGGACGAGCCCTGCTCCGCGCTCGATCCGATCGCCACTGCCAAGATCGAGGAGCTGATCCACGAGCTTCGCGGACGCTACGCGATCGTCATCGTCACCCACAATATGCAGCAGGCGGCGCGGGTGTCGCAGCGTACCGCCTTTTTCCATCTCGGTGTGCTCGTCGAATATGGCGACACGTCGGATATCTTCACGAAGCCGCAGCAGACGCGGACCAAGGACTACATCACCGGCCGTTACGGCTGACGGGAAGGAATTGCGAAATGGCAACCACCGGCCACACGATCAAAGCCTTCGACGAGGAGCTGGAACAACTTCGCGCCAACATCGCGGAAATGGGCGGCCTCGCTGAAACCGCCATCAGGGAGGCGATGCAGGCACTTGTTCGCCGTGACATGGACGCAGCGAAGATCGTCGTCCAACGCGATCAAAGGATCGACGCGCTCGAGTCGGAAGTGGAGCGGCAGGCAGTGAAGATCATCGCCCTTCGCGCACCGATGGCCGACGATCTTCGAGAGGTCGTCGCCGCACTGAAGATCGCCGGCGTGATCGAGCGGATCGGCGATTACGCCAAGAATATCGCCAAGCGCGTCGCGAGCATCGAGGACAGCCAGATCCGACCGATTTCGCTGCTTCCGGAAATGGCCCGGATCGCCTCCGAAATGGTTCACGACGTGCTCGACGCCTTCGCCGCCCGTGACGCCCAGAAGGCAGCCGACGTTTGCGAGCGTGATGCCGCTGTCGACGATTTCTACAACAGCATCTTCCGGGCCTTGCTGACCCACATGATGGAGAACCCGCACAACATCACGCCCGCGACCCACCTTCTGTTCGTCGCCAAGAATCTGGAGCGCATCGGCGATCATGCAACCAACGTCGCCGAAATGGTCTACTTCGCAGCGAAGGGTGAGCATCTGACCGAACGGTCAAAGGGCGCCGACCCGAGCGACTTGGAAGCGAGCGACCTTGCCGAATAAGGTTCGGATACTCCTGGTGGAGGACGATCGTTCGCTCGTCGAACTATTGTCCTTCCATCTCCGCCGCGCGGAATTCGAGGTCGAGACGACTGCGGACGGAGAAGATGCGCTGCTGCTGGCGCGTGAGGCGCCGCCGGATCTCGTCATCCTCGACTGGATGATCGAAGGCATATCGGGGCTGGAAGTATGCCGGCGGCTGCGGCGGCTGCCGGAGACGGCGAACGTACCGATCATCATGCTGACGGCGCGCGGCGAAGAGACCGATCGGATCCGGGGCCTCGAGACGGGCGCCGACGATTATGTCACCAAGCCTTTCTCGCCGCGCGAGCTAGTGGCCAGGGTCGGAGCGGTGCTTCGGCGGGTCCGGCCCGCATTGGCCGGCGAGGATCTGAGCTTCGGCGGGATCGAGATGGACCTGGTCGCGCACAAGGTCCGGCGGGACGGCCGATCCATCTCTTTGGGCCCGACCGAGTTCCGGCTGCTTCGCCATTTCCTCGAACATCCCCGTCGGGTCTTTTCGCGCGAGCGGCTGCTGGATTCCGTCTGGGGCCATGACAGCGAAATCGAACTTCGCACCGTCGACGTGCACATCCGCCGCCTTCGGGGAGCGATCAACATTGATGGCAAACCGGACATGATCCGAACCGTCCGGGCCGCCGGCTACGCCCTCGACGATCCGGACGCCTGAAGTCCGACTAGCCGAAGCGGTCGCTTGGGCGTTAAATCCGGTGAGCCCTTTTCGCCCCGGAGTCTTCGTTGCTGGTCCAGTTCGCCGCTTTGCCCTTCCGAATCGATCCGGAAAAAGGCCTTCAGATTCTTCTGATCACCTCGCGGGAAACGCGGCGCTGGGTGATCCCCAAAGGCAATCCGATCGCCCGTCTAACCGGTCACGAGGCTGCGGCGAACGAGGCTTTCGAGGAAGCGGGGATCGAGGGCGAGCTGCTCGAATGGCCCATCGGCCATTATCATTACGACAAGGTCCTTCGCTCCGGCGACGACGCACCTGCTTTGGTGACGGTCTATCCGATGAAGGTGACCCGTCAGCATTATGACTGGCCGGAACGCACCCAGCGGACGATTCGATGGCTCGAGCCGCGCAAGGCGGCAATGCTGGTCGACGAGCCGGAACTGAAGGACTTGATCCTGAACTTCCTTCCGACGAGCAGCGACTATGCGGGTGTGCCAACGCTTGTTAAGGGCGGTCACCGATTCGGCAGGGGGTTGAAGATGCTAGGCGTGCTTCGGGCCATCATGCCGCGGGAAGACCGCTTCTTCGACATGTTCACGCGCCAGGCGGACATCATCATCGCCGGCGCGGAACAGATGACGGCGATGTTTTCGGGCGAAGCGGGAATCGCTGAATCCTGCCGGCGGATCGAGGAACATGAACATTCCGCCGACGACGTCACTCGCGACGTGCTCGTCGCGGTTCGCCGTTCCTTCATCACCCCGTTCGATCGAAGCGCAATCACCGCTTTGGCCTCGGCGATGGACGATGCTCTCGATGAAATGTGGCAGACCGCCAAGGCGATCACGCTTTACGAAGTGACGAGCTTCGAACCGCAAATGCTTGAGATGAGCCGCCATGCCCTGGAAGGCGCGAAGCTGGTGCGCGAAGCGGTGCCCATGCTCAGGAACGTCGGCCGAAACGCTCAACGCCTGCACGAGATCACCGAACAGATCGTTCATCTCGAGGGACGGGCCGACGGATTGCACGAAAAGGGGCTGAAGGCCCTGTTCCAGGCCCACGGCAAGGAAAGGACCTTGGACTTCATCATCGGCCGGGAGATCTACAGTCACGTCGAGCGGGTGCTCGACCGGCTCGAGGACGTGGCGGACGAGATTCAGGGCATCGTGATCGACCACGCCTGATGGACGGCTATAGCTTCACCATCATCGCCTTGATCGGGATCGCGCTGGCGTTCGATTTCCTGAACGGGCTTCACGATGCCGCCAACTCCATCGCCACGGTCGTCTCGACGAGGGTCCTCAGCCCGCAACTGGCCGTCGTCTGGGCGGCCTTCTTCAATTTCATCGCCTTTCTCTTTTTCAGCCACGCGGTGGCGAACACGATC
>DAINCA010000143.1:0-5041 GCA_036732645.1 Allosphingosinicella sp. | reverse complement strand
GGCGTTACCCTCGAGCAGACGCGGCTCGTCGCCAACCGCGCCGCGGACGTCGTCCGCGCCCAACCGGACGTCAAATCGGCGTTCGAGGCGGTTCGGGCAGGCAACGCCACGATCTACGTCTCGCTGAAGGACAAGGAAGAAGGGCGCGAGCGCACGAGCACGGAGTTCACGCGCCAGGTGCAGCCCTTGCTTCAGGACATTCCCGACGCCCGCGTGTCATTCCGCAACTCGCAGCGGGTCGGTGGCCGCGACGTGTCGGTCCTTCTCGCCAGCTCGGATCCGATAAAGCTCCAGTCCGCAGCTCTTCAGCTGGTCGAGGAAATGCGCCAGAGGCCGGAGCTTCGCGCGCCGCGGATTGCAGGCGATCTGCGTCGGCCCGAGATCACGATCCGGCCAAGGGCCGATCTGATGGCCGACATGGGCGTCACCACCGCGGCGATGAGCCAGGCGATCCGGGTCGCGACCCAAGGCGAGATCGATCAGGCGAGCGCCCGCTTCTCGCTATCCGACCGTCAGGTTCCGATCCGAGTGGCGCTGACAGAATCGTCGCGCCAGAATCTGTCGACCATCGAGAATCTGCCGGTGCCGACCAGCAATGGCGGTTCGGTGCCGCTCAAGGTCGTCGCCGAGATCACTTTCGGTGCCGGCCCATCGAGCATCCAGCGGATCAACCAGGAACGGCGGATCATGGTCGGTGCCGACCTGGCTCCGGGCGTCGTCGATTATGACGCAATCCTCGAGCAGCTGCCGCTCCTTCAGAACCTTCCGGAAGGCGTCGAGCGGGCCAGGTCGGGCCAGCAGCGCGAAGAGGCGCAGTTGATGTCGGAGTTCCTGGGCGCCCTCATGTCCGGCACGTTCCTCGTCTTCGCGGTGCTGGTGCTGCTCTACAAGAGGCTGATGGCGCCATTCGTGAACATGGGGTCGCTTCTGCTCGCGCCATTGGGCGGGTTCATCGCTTTGTTGATCACCGGCCACGCCGTGTCGATGCCGGTGCTGATCGGCATCCTGATGCTGTTCGGGATCGTCGCCAAGAACTCGATCCTGTTGTTGGACTTTAGCATCGAGGAGATGTCGAAGGGCGTTCCGAAGGACGAGGCGATCATGGATGCCGGCCACAAGCGGGCCCAGCCGATCGTTATGACGACGATGGCCATGGTAGCCGGCATGATCCCGACGGCCTTGTCGCTGGAAGGCGATGCGAGCTGGCGGGCACCAATGGCGGTGGTCGTGATTGGCGGCCTTCTGCTCTCGACTCTGCTCACCCTCGTACTGGTGCCGTCATCGTTCAGCCTCGCCGACAGCTTCGAGAAATGGCTGACGCCGAAGTTCCGGCGGATCCTCACTTATCGCGGCCAGCAGGATCACGGCCGGGCCGCGCCGCAACCGGCGGAGTAGGAACCGATTGGCGCCGGGCTTTGAACCAAGCCCGGCGCCGTCTATTCACTCCGGCATGAGCCTTCTCGACCGGACAGGCCTGAGCCGCTTCAACCCGAGCCAGCGCGGCGCGCGCGGAATGCGGGTGCTTGCCACGGCCATGCTGGCCGGCATGGCCGCGATATTCATCTCGGCAACGCAGCTGACCGATCTCCATCCGGCCTGGGGCTTCGTCAAAGCCTTCGCGGAGGCGGCGATGGTGGGCGGGATCGCCGACTGGTTCGCCGTTACGGCCTTGTTCCGGCACCCGCTCGGCCTGCCGATTCCGCATACCGCCATCATTCCCCGCAACAAGGATCGGATTGGCGATGCGCTGGCCACTTTCCTCCGCGACAATTTTCTGACCCCGTCGGTAGTGGCTCGCCGCATGCGGCAGGTCGACGTCGCCGGCGTCGTCGGAAGGTTCCTTGCCAGTCCACCCAAGGAAGGGCGGCTTCGGGAAGGCGGTTCGCGACTGCTTGCCGACATTCTCGAGGCGCTCGACGAGGAAAAACTGGGTGGGATGGTGAAGAGCGCCGTCGCCGGGCGAATGCGGTCTATCGAGATCGCGCCTTTGCTCGGTCAGACCATGGCGGCCGCGATCACCGAGGAGCGGCACGTGCCGGTGGTCGACTCCATCGTTACCTGGGCGGGGCGGACCCTCGACGCCAACGAAGATCTGATCCGCAACATGGTTCATCAACGAGCGGGCTGGATTCTGCGACTGGCCGGGCTCGACGAGCGCCTTGCCGAGGCGATCATCGATGGGCTCAGACGACTGACCATCGATATGGCGGTCGATCCTGCGCATCCGCTGCGTTCAAAGGCGGAGGAAGGGCTCGCCCGGCTTGCCTACAACCTGCAGCACGATCCGGAGACCCAGGCGAAAGTGGAGGCCTGGAAGGAAGAGATGATCGACAACGAGGCGGTCGGTCAATGGATCGGCGGCATCTGGGAGAATAGCCGCGCCGGCCTGCTTCGGGCCGCGCGCGATCCCGACGCGGCGCTTGCAGGCAAGTTTGGCGAGGCGCTCCGACAACTCGGCGAAACGCTGCAAGAGGAGCCCCGGCTGAAAAAGGCGATCAATCAATTCTCCCGCCGCGCCGCAGCGGGGATCGTCGCCTCTTATGGGGACAATATCGTCAAATTGGTCTCGGAGACCGTCCGTGCCTGGGACGCCGGCACAATTTCGGACCGCCTCGAGGGCGCGGTCGGCCGTGATCTTCAATATATCCGGATCAACGGCACCATCGTTGGCGGCCTGGTGGGCCTCGCGATCCACGCGATCGAGGTCGCCTTCTGACGGGTTGAGCAGACAATGGGTTGAACTCAGCGCCTGGCTGGTTTCTTGTGCGTGCTCAAACAGGGGGGATGTTCATGAAGCTCGTCGTCACGGTCGCCGCCGCTTGCGCATTCGCGTGGGCCGTGCCCGCTTCCGCTATCCAGCCAGCGGCCGCTCCGGCGGTTCAGCCCGAACCAGTCACCGTCGTTCACGCCGGCACGTTGCTCGCTGTCCCCGGCCAGACGCCGCGCCGTGAAGCGAGCATCATTGTCCGCGGCGGCCGGATCGCCGAGATTCGGGACGGCTATGTCGACCTTCCCGGCGCGCGCATCGTCGATCTTCGAAACAGCTACGTCTTGCCCGGCCTTATCGACATGCATGTTCATCTCGAGGGCCTCGACGATCGCATGCAGGCCCGGCTCCAGGCGCCGTTTCGGGACTATGAGGACGAGGCCTATACCGCCTTGCATAATGCTCGCCGCACTCTGCTTGCCGGCTTCACGACGGTCCGGGACCTGGGTGCCGATCCGCGCACGATCATGTCGCTTAGGGATGCCATCAATGCCGACCAGTTTGCCGGACCGACGATCGTCGCTGCCGGATCGATGGTTTCGGTTTCGGGCGGGCATGGCGACGTCAACGGTCTCAACCGCGATCTGACCGGGATCTACGAGCCGCAGACCATCAACACCTGCAACGGGCCTGACGATTGCCGCCGGGCCGTGCGCGAGCAGATTTCACGGGGCGCCGAGGTCATCAAGTTTGCGGCCACCGGCGGAGTCCTGAGTAACGTCCCCGGCGGTCTCAGTCAGCAGATGATGTCGGACGAGATGCGGGCTGTGGTGGAGACTGCCCGTACATTCGGCCGCCGGGTCGCGGCCCATGCCCATGGCGTCGACGGCATCAACGCCGCCCTTGAGGCGGGGGTGAACTCGATCGAGCACGGCACCTTCACGAATGACCGAACGTTCGAACTCTACCGCCGAACCGGCGCTTATTATGTGCCGACCCTGCTCGCCCCGGCGGCGGCCCTGGCGGACGGCGAGCGCGGCGCCTTGACCCCTGCCCAGATGGAAAAGGCTCGCGAGGCGGCCGGCAACGCCGAACGCAGCTTCGCCCGCGCCATTCGTGAGCGGGTCAATATTGCCTTTGGCACCGACACGGGAGTCAGTCGCCACGGCGACAATGCCCAGGAGTTCGCGCTGATGGTTCGCAACGGCATGACGCCGGCGGCGGCGATCCGATCGGCTACGGTCGATGCGGCCACCCTGCTCGGGCGCGAGGATCGGATCGGAACCATCGAGCCCGGCAAGGAGGCGGATATCATCGCCGTCGAGGGTGACCCGACCGAGAACGTCCGGCTGCTGGAGAATGTCAGCTTCGTCATGCGCCACGGCCGAGTCCACAAGCTCGGCGGAGAACGGCAGCTGACCGTCGTCGATTGAGTCCGGATCAGCCGTCGCTGGCGCGCTCGATATCGGCACCCACGGCCTGAAGCTTTTCTTCCAGGCGCTCGTAACCGCGATCCAGATGATAGACCCGGTGAACCTGGGTTTCCCCTTCGGCTGCCAAACCGGCAATGACGAGGCTCATCGACGCGCGCAGGTCCGTAGCCATCACTGGCGCCCCGACCAGTTTGTCGACGCCCCGTACCACGGCCGACCGGCCGCGAACCTCTATGTCGGCGCCCATCCGGTGGAGTTCGGGCACGTGCATGTAGCGATTCTCGAAGATCGTCTCGGTGAGCAGGCTGGTGCCGCTGGCAAGCGCGAGCATCGCCATGAACTGCGCCTGCATGTCGGTCGGAAACGCGGGAAACGGCGCAGTGGAAAGTGATAAAGGCCGGATCTTGCCGTCGGACATGATCTTCACGCTCTTGGGCTTGAATTCGATGATTGCGCCGGCGTCGGCGAGGCCGGACAGGATGGCGTGCATGGCGTCGTCGCGGGCGCCGACCAGCTCCAGGGTGCCGCCGGTAATCATCGCGGCGCAGGCATAGCTTCCCGCCTCTATCCGGTCGGACATGACCTGATAGGTGGCGCCGTGCAGCTCGTCCTTGCCGTGGACGGTCAGAGTGTCCGTCTTCAGCCCCTCGATTTCGGCACCCATGGCGATCAGGCATTGGGCGAGGTCTGTGATCTCCGGCTCTCGGGCCGCATTCTCGATCACCGTGGTGCCATTCGCCAGAGCCGCCGCCATCAGGGCGTTTTCGGTCGCGCCGACGGATACGGTCGGGAAGCTGATCTTGCCGCCGGTCAAACCGCCTTTGGGCGCGATCGCCTTCACGTAGCCGGCGGTAAGTTCGATTTCGGCGCCCAAAGCCTGCAAGGCGCGCAGGTGGAGATC
>DAINCA010000142.1:0-5117 GCA_036732645.1 Allosphingosinicella sp. | reverse complement strand
ATGATGGCGAGCTCCGGGCTGGCGATTGCCGCGGCCAGCAGGCCGGCCGTCGCCACATCCTCACCGGACGAGACGGCGACGTTGCTGAACGGTTCGGGGCTCAGATTGACGGCGGCTCGAGTACCGGCCTTGGCGCTGTGTCCGGCAAGCGCGAGGCCGCCGCCGAGCAGGAAGGCAGTGATCTGCAACGCCGGGTCCTGCGGGTCGACGATCGCCAGCGAAAGCAGGGCGCCGCCCACGGGGCGAACCGCTGTGTGAATCGTGTCCCAGACAGAATCCACCCATGCCACCTTGTCCGCCAGAAATTCCATGACGAGACCAATGAAGGCCGCGCCGATCACCCAGGGATTCTGGAGCACGGCCAGCCAGTCGAGATGCTCGGGGATCGGGAGCCAGGCGAAGCGCATGGCAAGGCCGGCGGCGAAGACGCACAGATAAAGGCGCCACCCTGCGAGCAGGCTCATGCTCCCGGCGAGCGCGACCAGCTCCAAGGCGTTCAAGGGGACACTTCCGTCGTCACCAGGGCCGACTGGTGCGCCGCCGCCGGGGCAAGTGCAAGATAGAGGTTGCCGACGAGGTCATCGTCACGGGCGGACCAGCACCCAGTTTCGGAAAATTACCGAGCTCCGAAATGCCCGCGCGGAACCGACTTGCGGGCCGTAGAAACCAGCAGCTCGAGCGTCGCGGAATGGAGCGGCGCGGCGAACTCGAAGCCGGCCTTGCCGTCCTCGGCCCATACCACCCGGCAACTCTGCGGTTCCAGTCCGGGAAGCTTCAGCCAGACATGATTTCCAGGCTCCACGGTCATGTCCGTCCGGGCCATGAACCCGGTAACCGACAGATCCTGGACTTCAGCGACGGCAACCTTGGCGCCGGGCTCGCGAAGGCGGGCGGCGAGGTTCACGATTCGCCTTTCGGCGGTCCTCCCGTCCGTCATCGGCAGGATTGCCAGCTGTCCCAATGTCACGAATCTGTCTCCTCTGGATGATCTCGCCTATGGGGGTGCAAAGGCTAATCAACGCTTAATCACGAGGCTGCGCAACCCCGCAGGTTGCGTAGGCGTTACGTTAGCAATTGACCTGCTCGTGGAGTTTTTGTGCGTACAAGTGTTTGTTTGGCAGCTATTATTCTTGCTCTTTCGAGTTGCGGGGAAAATCGGGGCGGTGGCGATGGCGGCAACGGTGTTGCCGCGGTGCAGCCGAGCCGGGTCGATCCGGCTTTGCTTCGCGAAGCCGTTACCGACGAGCGCGCGCGACGCTTCTACGAGGCTCGGCAATGGCAGCCGGCTTGGAGTGAAGAGACGGCCGAGGCCCTGGTCCAGGCCATCGGCGGTGCGGCAAACCATGGCCTCAACAAGGAGCTGTTCCTTGCCGACGCCGCCCAGGCGGAGGAGCCGGCGGCACGCGAAGCGGCCCTGACGCTTGCCGCCTTGGCCTATGCCGAAGCCTTGGCGCGCGGCCGGGTCGATCCAGAGCGGGTCCGCGACATATACGAGATCGCCAGGCCGGAGTTCGACGCCGCAGTCGCCCTCAACCAGGGCCTCGAGCAGGCCGACCTCGCCGCCTGGTTCGATGGGCTGGCGCCGCAGGACGCCGAATATCGGGCATTATCGCAGGCCTATGTGAGGGCGGCGCAGAATGCCGGACAGGGGCAGCGACCGCCCATCGCCCCCGGCAAGGCAATTCGCCCGGGAGCGAATGACGAACGGTTGCCGGCGGTGGTCGCCGCATTGCGCTTGGATGGCTACCTGGCGCCTGCGCCGGCCCCGTCCCGGGGGCAGGAGGCCCAGGCGGAAAAAGCGAAGTCCAGCCGGCCGGCGGCGGCCCCGCCAACGCGATATTCGCCTGAACTGGTCGAAGCGGTGCGCCGGCTGCAGCAGGATCATGGCCTCGAGCCGAGCGGGATCATCGGTGAAGAGACGCTTGCGGCGCTGAACGGCGGCGCCTTCGAACGGGCGCGAACCTTGGCCGTGAACCTCGAACGTCGGCGCTGGCTGGTCCGACAGCCGCCCGCGACCCGGATCGACGTCAACACGGCAGGTGCGGTCTTGTCCTACTGGCGGGACGGCCAGCTCGCGAACCAGCGACGGGTCGTCGTCGGCCAGCCGGGCAACGAGACTCCGGCGCTCGGATCGCCGATGTTCCGATTGGTCGCCAACCCGACCTGGACGGTGCCCCGATCGATCCAGACCGAAGAGATCGAGCCAAAAGGCGCGGCCTACATGGCGCGCAACAACATGACCTGGAAAGACGGCTACATCGTCCAGGGATCGGGCCCGAAAAACTCGCTTGGGCTGGTCAAGTTCGACATGAAGAACGATCATGCCATCTATCTTCACGACACCCCCGCAAAGGCTCTTTTCCAGCAATCGGATCGTCACCAGAGTCACGGCTGCGTTCGGGTCGATGACGCCTTGGGCTTCGCCCGCATGATCGCGGCCGATCAGGGGGTGACCGAAGCCTGGGAGCGCGCCCAGGCGACCGGTGAGGAGACCTTCGTTCCCCTCCGCCGCGAGATTCCGGTGCGACTGCTCTACCATACGGCTTTCGTCGATGGCGGCAGGGTGATGTTCCGGGACGACGCTTATGGTTGGGACGAGGATGTCGCCGAAGCGCTCGGTCTCGCGCGACGCGATCGCAGGCCCACTCGCGCCCACGTCCCCGATGTAGGGCCGTGAACCTCGATCGGGTGCCATTGGTCCGGCCCCGAACACGGCATGCCTGAAAGGGGAGCCGAAGAGGCAACCTAGCTCGACCATGGGCATTGGTAGAATGCGGATTAGCACCCGCATTCCTGATGCTTGAGGAGATTCAAAATGGCCGACAACCGCTATGGCGGAGATGATCGCCGCGACAGCTGGCGCGACCGCGACAGCTCGATCTTTTCTGATGACAACGACGACCGATGGAACCGCGGCTCCGGACGCTGGTCCAGCGAGCATGGACGCGGCGATTATGGGTCTTCGGGAGGAAGCGACGATCGCGGCTTCTTCGAACGCGCCGGCGACGAAGTTCGCTCCTGGTTCGGCGACGAAGAGGCGGAACAGAGGCGCGAGCGAGACCTGCGCCGCGACGAGTCCCAGAGTGCCTTTGGCGGGGAATATGACCCTGGCCGCAGTCAGTATGGCCGGCAGGAAAGTTGGGGCAGCGGCTCCGGGAGCGGCGACTATCGCCGCGAGTCCTATGGCGGCCGGCAAGGACAAGGCGCCTGGAGCAGCGGCGGCTCCCGCTCACGAGAATCGTCGGGTGATCAGTGGCGCCGTGATCAGAGCGGCTCGGGCCGAAGCGATCTCGGTCAAGGGGGCTACCAGTCCTCGTCCTCACGCCAACATGGTAGCGGGCCGAGCCAAGGCAGTTACGGTCAAGGCCGCCAAAGCGGCTTCGGCCAGACTACTCAAGGCAGCAGCTTCGGCCAGGGACGTCAGAGCCAGTACGGCCAGAGTGGCCAAAGCGGCGGGCCGTCGCAGTGGGACGAGAATTACCGGCGTTGGCGCGATCAGCAGATGCAGCAGTTCGACAGCGCGTATGAGGATTATTGCCGCGAGCGGCAGCAACAGTTCGACCGCGACTTCGACAGCTGGCGAAACAGCCGGTTGACCGAGGGCGGCACCGGTAGCCGCTTCGGCGCACCGGGCGAGGAGAGCAGTGGAAGCTCCGGCCAGACCGTTCAGGGGAGCAGTGGCAACTCCACGAGCTATAGCGGAGACAGCGCCCGAACTCAGGGCACGGCGGGCGCGACCAGCGGCTCGCTCGGTTCCGAAGGCGCCGGCGCGCTCAGCTCGGGCGGCGGCAGTGCCTCCGCGACCAGCTCGAGCACCGGAAGCACCGGCGCACAGGCAGAAACGGGTGAGGGCGGCCGCGGCGGTCGTGGCCGTTCCAAGTCCTGATCCAGGCGGCTGGCCCCCTTGCCGGGGCCGGCCTCCACTTCACAAGGAGAGTGACCATGTCACAATCAGACAGATATGGAGACACGTCGTTCCAGGACCGTGATCGCCGCTGGCGCACACAGGATCGTGATCGCTCCAGCTTCTTTTCGAGCGAACGCGACGATCGCGGCTTCGGGCGAGGCACAGAAGGACAATCCGCCGGATGGGCTCGCGAGGGTCGTCAATATGGCGGACGCGACCTTGATCGCGAACGAAGCTTCCGCGACAACCAGCCGGGCCGTACGGGCCGCGACACCACTTTCTCGCGCCATGATCGGCCCGAGCGCGACGAATATCGTCGGGGCCGTCGCGAGCGCGAGAGCAGCCGTTACGGCAATGACGACGACAGCCGGAGCTTGCCGATCGACGAGACCGAGCAGCTGATCGCGTCGAACAAGGTCGAAGGGACGCCGGTTTATGGTCGCGAAGGCGAACGGCTCGGCACGATCTACAATTTCATGGTCGACAAATATTCCGGCCGGGTCACCTACGCCGTGATGAGCTATGGCGGCTTCCTCGGCGTCGGTCAGCGTTATTACCCGGTGCCGTGGCAGATCCTTACCTACGACACCCGCGAAGGCGGCTACCGCGTCGATATGGACTATCAGGACCTGGAGCGGGCGCCGAGTTTCGGGCGTGAGGATGAGCCGCGCTTCAATCGCGATTACGGCCGCAGGATCCATAATTATTACGGCCTCGATTACTGAGAGCCTGGCGGCTCCGCGAAACCGGGGCCGCCATCCTGCTCATGTGCACTGATAGGCCAGGCCGCTGATCGGGCTGGCGAAGTTGACCCATTAAGCCTATCTGCAGCCGGTGCCGATCCGACGAATCCTGTCACTGATCGCCTTCATGGCCCTTTTGATGGCGCCATTCGGGCGAATGGCGGCGGCGGAATCCTCGTCTCATCATTCGCAAAGCTCGATGGGGCATTGCGACGATATGCAGCAGCCGGTCGATAATGGGCCGGACAAGTCGGTGATCGATTGCATGATCGCTTGCGCGACTTTGGCAGCCGCCACCACCAGGAACGTAGCGATCGTCGAAGTCGAGCCGGTCGTACCGGAAGCGCGCATTTTGCCGCGGTTCACCAGTATCAACCTCACCGCCGATCCACCGCCGCCGCGACTGACCTGAAAGCCATTTCTTTCAACTTGTGGATTTCAGGAGAATGACGATGAAATATCTCACC
>DAINCA010000141.1:0-5124 GCA_036732645.1 Allosphingosinicella sp. | reverse complement strand
CCAGGTGTCATAGGCCACGCCCTTATGCTCGATCTCCTCGATCGCGTGCCAGCGCCACAGATCGGCGCTCTCGCGGTCGGCACGCGCGAGGTGGCGCGGATCCTTCAGCAGCTCGTGGGCGAGGATCGCGGTGAAATGCTCGAGGCACATCGTCGCCGCCAGGCTGACGATCGGATGCTTCGCTCGGGTGACCGACAGGCGCCGCTCGACCTGCGCTTCGAGCGGCTCCAGATCGTAGCCCGCTTCAAGCGCTCTCTTGTTGAACTGGACATGCTCGCGGCTGTGCATCACCTCCTGGGTGACGAACGCCTTGATCTCGGCTTCGAGCTTCGGCGATGCGCCGTCGCGGAACTTGCGGACGCTCTCGACGAAGAAGCCCTCGCCCTTCGGAAAGGTCGCCGACAAGGCGTTGTAGAAGGCGGTGGCGACGGGATCGCCGGCCATCCACCAGCGCTCCTGCCTCGTATCGCGGCCGAAGCGGCGGTCGCGGGGCGTAATCGTCAAGTCAGAGGGTGTGACGGCGCGCGCCATGCGTGTATCTCCAGCTTTTCATGGCCGGTAGGGCGTACTGACACATATGTCAATAACTCGAGAACGTCTCACCCCTCAGGAAAGCCGGTCGGCCGCGCTCGAGGCCGCACGCCGCCTTCTCATCGAAAACGGACCGCAGGCGGTGACATTGAAGGCGGTCGCCGCGGAAATCGGCAAGACGCACGCGAACCTGCTTCACCATTTCGGATCGGCCGCAGGATTGCAGTCGGCGCTGGCTGCCTTGATCAGCAACCGGGTTTGCGCCGGAATCGCCGACGCCGTCCAGAAAAGCCGGGCCGGCGAGGTCGATCCGATCGCGGTCGTCGACCGCACTTTCGATGCGTTCGGACGGGAAGGGGCCGGAGCGCTTGCGGCGTGGATGATCCTTTCGGGCAACCGCGACGCGCTCAACCCGATCCTCGATTCGATCCACCAGCTGGTCGACCAATTGGGCGAGGGTCATGACGATCGCCCGGTTCACGAAACCACCCTCTGGCTCGTTCTCGCCGCAATCGGCGATTCGCTGCTCGGAGGACCGATGGCGCAGGCGCTCGGTCTGCCGCGGGACAAGGCGCGCGAGATCGCCCGCCGCCAGCTGATCGCGGCCCACACGCCGGATCGGGAGGAGAAAGGCTGACTTAGCCTCCGGGCCAGCAATCTTGATTGCGCCTCAAGCCCAAACGGCCAGCCACGGTTATTGTGACTGGTCTCCACAAGCCCTAGATCGCGCCCATGCATTTTCTCGACCAGGCCAAGATCTTCATCCGCTCCGGCGCCGGCGGCCCGGGCGCGGTGAGCTTTCGCCGCGAGAAGTTCATCGAATATGGCGGCCCCGACGGCGGCGACGGCGGCAAGGGCGGTGACATCATCTTCGAGGCGGTCGAAGGCCTCAACACCCTCATCGACTTTCGCTACACTCAGCATTTCCGCGCGCCGCGCGGCAAGGGCGGCGCCGGCCGCAACCAGACCGGCGCCGGCGGTGACGATCTCGTTGTCAAGGTTCCGGTCGGCACTCAGGTCCTGTCGGAGGACAAGGAAACGGTCCTCCTCGACATGACCGAGGTGGGCCAGAGGGTCGTCCTCCTGAAAGGCGGCGACGGCGGGCGCGGCAATGCCAGCTACAAGACCTCGACCAACCGCGCGCCGCGCCAGCACGGCACCGGCTGGCCCGGCGACGAGATGTGGGTCTGGCTACGGCTGAAGCTCATCGCCGATGTCGGCCTGGTAGGGCTTCCCAATGCCGGCAAATCGACGTTCCTCAACGCCGTCTCCAACGCCAAGGCGAAGGTCGGCGACTATCCGTTCACGACCCTCCATCCCAAGCTCGGCGTCGTTCGCCACAAGGGGGTCGATTTCGTCCTTGCCGACATTCCCGGGCTGATCGAGGGCGCCGCCGAAGGCGCCGGGATCGGCGACCGCTTCCTCGGCCACGTCGAACGCACGAAGGTTCTGCTCCATCTCGTCGATAGCAATGTCGAGGATGTGGCCGTCGCCTACCGCACCGTTCGCGACGAACTGGAAGTCTATGGTGCCGGGCTCTATGACAAGGAAGAGGTCATCGCGCTCAACAAGGTAGACACTCTCGATGCCGAATTGGTCGGGGCGCTCGTCGCCGAGCTCGAGGCGGAATCGGGGGCTCCCGTGATCCCGATTTCCGGGGCCACCGGAGAGGGCGTCGAAAAGGTGCTGGACGCGATCTTGCAGCGGCTCGGCGGCATTGCCGCCGAAGAGGCCGAGGAGCATGAGGAGGGCGACTGGTCGCCTTTATGAGCCGCGATCGCCGTCACATTCTGGCCGTGACCGGAGCGACGGGATTCGTCGGCTCTCATCTCGTCCGGATCGCGCGCGAGGAGGGCCACGAACTTCGGGCGCTGACGCGCGGATGGCGTCCGCCGGAAACCGGTATCGAATGGGTGGAAGGCGCGCTCGATCGCAAGGAGAGCCTGGTCAAGCTTTGCACCGGCGCCGACGCGGTCGTCCATGTTGCCGGCCTGATCAACGCGCCCGACCGTGCCGGCTTCGAGGCGGTCAATGTCGCCGGAACGGCGGCGGTCATCGATGCGGCGCGGCGGACGGGGGTGAAAAGGTTCATCCACATCTCGTCGCTCGCGGCGCGTGAGCCGGAGCTTTCTCATTACGGCTGGTCGAAGGCGAAATCGGAAAAGATCGTCGCCGCTTCCGGGCTCGAATGGACGATCGTTCGGCCACCGGCGGTCTACGGACCCGGCGACCGCGAAACCTTCGAATTGTTCAAGATGGCGCGCCGCGGATTCGTCGCGCTTCCCCCCCAGGGACGCTTCTCCTTGATTCACGTCGAGGATCTGTGCCGGCTGATCCTTGTTTTGGTAGATCAACCGGAGAGCGTCTCCGAGACCTACGAGCCGGACGACGGGGTCGAGAATGGCTGGGACCACCGCCACTTCGCGCGCACGCTCGGCCGGATTTTCGGCAAGCGCGCGGCCACGGTCGCCATGCCCCGGATCGTCATGCAAGGCGCGTCGCGGATCGAGAAAATGGTTCGACGGGGCAAGGCGAAGCTCACCGCCGACCGGGTTCGCTATTTCTGCCATCCCGACTGGGTGGTGACGGCCCAGCGGCGGCCGCCTTCGGCCTTGTGGAGCCCGCAGATCCGAACGCCCACCGGCCTGAAACAGACCGCTTCATGGTATCAGGAGCAGGGTTGGCTCAAATAATGAAATATTGGACGACGAAGGCGATGCAGCTCGCGACCAGTCCGACCAGAAAGATTCGATAGGCGTATCCGAGCAGCCGGTACTTCTTGTTCTGGAGCACCATGCCGTTCTGGTAGATGTCGTGGGCCATCGTCCGGTAGATCGAATCGTCCGTTCGCAACCGCGACACGATCTGATCGGTGAACTCGTCTTCGCTCAGTTGGGTGAAGGAGCCGAAGAACAGGACGTTCAGAGGGCCGGTGGGGCGGCGCTGACGAGTCATCGGAAGGATCGCCAGAACCGCGAAGATCGCGGAGAAAAAGGCAGCCGCGCCAAGCACCAGGAGCGGCAGCGGAGCCGCGCTTCCCCTAGCCTGGCCGATCGTGATGGTGAAGATGACGAAGGTGGCACCCATCAGGATGCTGGCCTTGTGATCCGCCATCGCCGACAGCTGCATGTGGGCGAGCTGGGTGGTGCGCATCATGTGGATGGCATTGGGCGGATATAAGGGCTCTTCTCCCTGCTCGGTTTCCGCCATGCCCCTCTCCTCCGCCGGTAACATATGTCGCACTTCCGCCGCTTGCCAAGCGCGCGCCCCGTTTCGGCCCTATTTCCTTGTCAGTCGAGCGTTTCGAACGCGTCGACGATATGGCTGGACTTTACTCGCCCGGCCGCTTGAGACGGGGCGCACCATTGCGGCTATTGGACCGAGACCCTAAAGGCGCCTGATGACCGATCGGGAACAGACTTTCGCGCGCATCGCCGCGCTCATCGAACCCTTCAACAAGAAGAATGTGGTTCTCGAGGAGTCGACGACCTTCGCCGGCGATCTGGAGTGGGACAGCCTCGTCGTCATGGACTTCGTCGCCAATGTCGAGGACGAGTTCGACATCCTGATCACGATGAACATGCAGGCGGAGATCGAAACGGTAGGCCAGCTCGTCGATTCCGTCGCCAAGCTGAAGAAACCGGCCTGATGACGGAAGGCGTCGACACCGCGATGAACCCTGCCGATCAGCAGGTGCTTGCGCCTTCCGGGCCCGATCTCTTTTCGAAGTTCGATCCACTGATCGCCCAGCGCCAGGCCCTGCTCGACACCGGCCTCAGGGATCCGTTCGGCCTGGTGATGGAAAAGGTGCTCTCTCCTACGAGAGCGATCTGCAACGGCCGTGAGACGATCCTGCTCGGCACTTATAATTACATGGGCATGACATTCGATCCGGACGTCGTCGAAGCCGGCAAGAGGGCGCTAGACGAGTTCGGGTCGGGGACCACAGGAAGCCGGGTGCTCAATGGCACTTACGTCGGCCACAAGGCGGTCGAGCAGGCGCTGAAGGACTTTTACGGCATGGACCATGCCATGGTCTTCTCGACCGGCTATCAGGCCAATCTCGGCATCATCTCCACCATCGCGGGCAAGGGCGACTATGTCGTTCTCGACATCGACAGCCACGCCTCCATCTACGACGGCTGCAAGATGGGCGATGCCGAGATCGTCCCGTTTCGTCACAACGATGTCGGCGCGCTCGAGAAAAGGCTGGCTCGGATCCCCGCAGAAGCCGGCAAGCTGGTCGTCCTGGAAGGCGTCTATTCGATGCTCGGCGACGTCGCTCCGCTGAAGGAGATGGTCAGGGTTTCCAAAGCGGCGGGAGCGATGGTCCTCGTCGACGAAGCCCACTCGATGGGATTCATCGGCCCGAACGGGCGCGGCGTCGCCGAGGAGCAGGGCGTCCTCGATGAGGTCGATTTCGTCATCGGCACCTTCTCCAAGAGCGTCGGCACGGTCGGCGGCTTCTGTGTCTCCAATCATCCAAAGTTCGAGATCTTGCGGCTGGTCTGCCGGCCTTACGTCTTCACCGCCTCGCTTCCGCCGAGCGTCGTCGCCACCGCCGCGACCTCGATCGCCAAGCTCCGGCATGGC
>DAINCA010000140.1:0-5138 GCA_036732645.1 Allosphingosinicella sp. | reverse complement strand
CCTGCCCGGGCGGCATAGATGGCCGCGGTAAGCCCAGCTGGGCCTGATCCCAGGATGAGCATGCGGGTAGAATGAGTCGCGGCCATTATCGCTTCCTGTGCGTTTCGGAGGGCGGTTCCATAGATGGACGTAAGGGGCCGGCTGGGCCCGCGCAATGGCCGATTTGCCGCCCTGACGCGCCCCTGATATGAGCCCGCGGCAATCATTCAAACCCGGTTACAGAGGGCTTCGCCATGACGTCTTACCCCAATCCCATCGGTCTCGACGGCTTCGAATTCGTCGAATTCACCGGTCCCGATCCCGAGGCTCTGGGTGGGCTGTTCCTGAAGCTGGGTTTCACTCATGTCGGCAACCACCGGAGCAAGGCGATCCGCCATTATTGCCAGGGTGACATCCATTTCCTTCTCAACATGGAAACCGACGGGCACGCGTCCGAATTCCGCCAGGCCCACGGCCCCTCCGCCAGCGCGATGGCCTTCCGGGTCGAGGACGGGGCGAAAGCGCAGGCGCTCGCCGTCGAACGCGGCGCGACGGCGACGGTGGGCGATCTCGATCTGCCGGTGATCGAAGGGATCGGTGGATCCTATCTCTATCTGGTCGACCGGGCCGCAGCGAAGACCCTGTACGAGCGTGAGTTCGAGACGATTGCCGATTGCGGCCCTGGGGCAGGGCTCCATACCCTCGATCACCTCACCCACAATGTGAACCGCGGCCGGATGGACCATTGGGCGCAGTTCTACGAGCGGGTCTTCAATTTCCGGCAGATCCGCTATTTCGACATCGAGGGTCAGCAGACCGGTCTGCTCTCCCGGGCGATGACCGCGCCTGATGACAAGATCCGGATCCCGTTGAACGAGAGCCAGGACGATTACAGCCAGATCGCGGAATATCTGAAGGAATATAAAGGGGAAGGAATCCAGCATCTGGCCTTCGCCACGGACGACATCTTCCAGACCGTGGACGAACTGAGAGCGAGCGGGGTCAGGTTTCAGGACAGCCCCGACACTTATTACGACATGATCGATCAACGGGTGCCGGGCCACGCCCACAACGTCCAGGCCATGCGCGACCGGCGGATCCTGATCGATGGCTCACCCGAAACCGGCGAGGGGCTTCTGCTCCAGATCTTCACCGAGAATATGGTCGGTCCGATCTTCTTCGAGATCATCCAGCGTAAGGGAAACGAAGGCTTCGGCGAGGGCAATTTCAAGGCGCTGTTCGAGTCGATCGAGCTCGACCAGATGCGCCGCGGAGTCATTCCGGCAAAGCCGGGCAAAAAGGCCGCGGACGGGGTCGAGGGCCCCGCCACCGCGAACAGCAGCGCCTGACCTTCCGATGAAGCTGGCGGACGCGCTCACTCCGGCCCTGGTGCTGGACCGCTCCAGGCTGGATCGGAATTGCGTCCGGATGCGCGAGCGCTGCCGCGACCTCGGGGTGAAGCTTCGGCCGCACATGAAGACCCTGAAATCGATCGACGCGGCCCGCATCGCGATCGACCCCGATTTCGGCGCGATTGCGGTCTCGACCTTGCTCGAGGCCGAATATTTCGCGGCCGGCGGGATCGAGGATATTCAGCTCGCCGTCTGCATGACGCCCGACAAACTGCCCCGCGCCTCGGCCGTGGCACGCGACATCCCCCGTTTCAGTTTTTTCCTGGACAGCGCGGCCATGGCCCGCGCGAGCGCGGACTATGCCCGCTCGACGGCCGCGCCGCTGCGGATCTGGATCGAGATCGACAGCGGCGAGCACAGGACCGGTGTCGAGCCGGACGACCCCGCCCTCGTCGAGATCGCCTCGATCCTGGCCGAGGCGCCGGTAGTCCTCGGAGGGGTCGCTACGCATGGCGGCCATTCCTATCGCGGGCGCGATGCGCAGGCGATCGCGGCGATTGCCGAGCAGGAACGCGCGCAGGTGACCAAAGCGGCCGAGATTCTGCGCGCTGCGGGTTTCGACGTTCCAGCCGTCAGCGCCGGTTCCACCCCGACCGCGGTCCACGCGCGTTCAGGAGCGGGCCTCACCGAGTTTCGGGCCGGGGTTTACATGGCAGGAGACCTTTTCCAGGCCGCCATCGGCTCTCTGGACGAGACGGATATCGCTTTGTCCGTGCTCGCGACGGTGATCAGTCACAAGCCCGAACAAAATCAGATCGTGGTCGACGCCGGCGGCCTCGCTTTGTCGAAGGACCGGTCGACAGCCGCAATTCACGGCGGCGATCTCGGTTTCGGTCTCGTCCTCGACGTCGACGGCAAGCCGACCTTGGGACGGTTGACCGTCAGCGGGGTCCATCAGGAACATGGCGAAGTCAGCGGGTCCGAGGCGCTGCCGTTCGATCGGCTGCCGATCGGGGCGAAGGTGCGAATCCTTCCCAACCACGTCTGCATGACGGCGGGTGCCTATGACCATCTGCTGGTCGTCGAAAATGATACCGATATTTTGGCAACCTGGGACAAGGCGTTCGGCTGGTAGGACCCGGTCCCTTGCGGAAACGTCCCTGAAATGGTTTATTTCAGGTCCGCCAACACCATCCGGGAGATACAATGCCTTTCCGTCGATCACTGAACGCGTCTGCCGTCATTGCAGGCCTTTTCCTTTCCACCGCAGCCTTTGCCCAGAGCCTTACCGTCGGCACCACCGTCAACGATCCGCAGGGCGGCCTGGTGGGCACGATCACCGCCGTCGATGGCGACCATGTTCTGCTCAGGACGGATCGCCACGAGGTTCGCTTGCCCGCTTCTTCCTTCACCGCGACGGCCAATGCCGCCTTGTTCGGTGTCAGTCGCGACCAGCTCAACGCCGATCTCGACCGAATGAAGGCCCAGGCCGCGCAAGCCGTCGCGGTCGGGGCAAACGTCCATGATCGCAGCGGCGTGGTCGTTGGTCCCATCACCGTTGTCGACGCGGAGTCGGTCACGGTCAGGATCGGCGAGGGGATCGTTCGCCTTCCGCGCGCCGCCGTCGTTGCTGGCCAGCAGGGTCTTGTCGTCGGCGCTACGCTGGCGGAGCTTCAGGCAGCGGCGGTGCCCGCGCCGCCCTCCGCTGCCGTGGACGAGCAGGCTTCCGGCAGCTGACAAAGTCACGATGACGCCAAGAAGGCCGCGCCCACCGGCGCGGCCTATTGTCGTCGAGGCTGGCGAAGGACAGTGACGACCGATATCATCGGTTCGAAGAAGGAAAGTCATCATGGCCGATGCCGACCGCTTTCGAGCGGCAGCCGATTCAAAAGCGGTTTCGCCGACCTGGGAGCAGGACGCGCTTGGTTTCCTGGTTGCGCCGGTCGATCGTGAGGCTTTTTTCGCCGATCATTACGAACAGGCCGCCTTAACCAACATTCGAGACGAGCCGGATCGTTATGCCGACCTGCTCACCGTTGAGGCGATCGATCATTTCATCGCCAGTGCCGACCTTCAGGAAGGCATGATCGACCTCACCAATCATCGAAACCGGATTTCGCGCGATTCCTTCATCGACGATCGCGGTCATGTCAGCCGGGTCGCCGTGGCCGAGGCCTATCATGACGGTGCGACCATCATCCTTCCGCACCTCCACGATTCGATGTTCAATCTCGGCGAATTCTGCCGCTCGCTGGAGGAAGTCTTTTCCTGCCACGTCCAGACCAACATCTATCTGACTCCGCAGAGCCAGGACGAGGAAGGCAATCAGGGCTTTCCGCCCCATTATGACAATCACGACGTCTTCGTCATGCAGGTCGCGGGCGCCAAGGCCTGGAGCCTTTACGGGACGCCGGTCGAGACACCCTATCGCGGCGAAGGGTTTCAGCTCGGCCGGCACGAGCCAGGTGAGGTCACTCAGCAATTCACGTTGAAGGCGGGCGACTGCCTCTATGTGCCGCGCGGGTTGATGCACGACGCCCGCAACGTCGGCGCGGAGCCCAGCCTGCACATCACCGTCGGGCTGATCACCAAGACCTGGGCCGACCTCCTGCTCGAGGCGATTTCGGAGCTGGCGCTCAACGAAGCGGGTTTCCGCCGCTCCTTGCCGCCCGGCTTCGCGGCCCGCGACTTCGATCGCGAGGTGGCCCGCCGCCATTTCGACTCGCTGACCCGTCTCATCGCCGAAAAGGCCGGAATGGATGGCGCCTTCGATCTTCTCGCCGACAATTTCATCCGGGCGCGCCGTCCTAACGTTGCGGGCGTCATCGCCGCGGCGCCCCCTGCGGCTGACGATCAGGCTCGCTACCGCCGCCGCCGTTTCCTGCCGTGGAACGTGGCCGACGACGAGGGCAAATTGGTCCTGATCGCGCCTGGCGGCGATCTCGTCTTCGATGAGGAAGACGGGGACGCGCTTGACGTGGCGCTGTCAGGCAAGCCGTTTCAGCTGGCGGAGCTTAAATGCGCCGATCCGCCGGCGATGCTCCGACGTTTATGGACCGGCGGGCTGATCGAGCGACTCACCGCCTGATCAGTGGACCTCCGAACTGGCGCGTCAGCGGCCTCGGCCGCAACGGGCAGGATCGGAATTGCTCCCTCGGTCATTGTCGGTAACGCCGTTACCACGACCGCTTCCGGCCTGGTCGGAATTCGCACCACGATCATTGTCGGTGCAGCCGCGCGTTCGGCGCGGCGCATTGCCGGCCGGATCGGACGGATCCTGATCGGTGAGCCCGGTTCGATTGGCAGGGTCGCCCGGATCACCGTCGGTGACCTGCGCACGTGCGGCGCTGGTGAGCGCCACGATCGCGCCGCCGCCGGCGACAGCGCCGCCGACGACTCGTCCAAGAAACGACCGCCGACTCAATTTGCCCCTGCTCTTCATGATGTCCCCCTCCGCGAAAGCTGTCGGACCTTATTCCTGTTTCGCCTATCTTACAATTGCTTGCCGGGAGAGAAGCGCTGTGAGCCACGGGTCCCATTCAAAACCAGTGAGCGGCCCGCCTTCGGAAGCAGGATGACGAGGTCACGCACCGGATCGGGCGCGCTCAGCACGACCGACGACCCGTCGAAATCCACTTCCGCGCGATCGCGGGCACTCCACCACGCCCCGAATTGCGCCAGCGATCCGATCCAGAGTCGGCCGGAATAATGATCGATCAGCCTTTCCTCGAACCGCAGCTTGTGACCTGTGACGTCGGGGTGAATCAGGATGACGGCCACACCATTGTGATCGGCGATCCTGTCAAT
>DAINCA010000139.1:2400-5139 GCA_036732645.1 Allosphingosinicella sp. | reverse complement strand
CCAGATCGGTCCGGATGTTGTTGATCACGCCGTCATCGTCGCGGCTGTGGATCGCGACGCCGATCCCCGGCCTGACAAACAGCTGTCCGCCGATACGCCAGCTCAGCCCCGCAGCGGCAAAATGCGTCTCGCCGCCGGTGGCAAGCGATCCGAAGACGTGGGGCGAAGGCGCGCCGATGAAGCGCAGGGCATCGATCCGTTCGCCGCGCCAGCCGACCTGAAGGTCGGCGCCATCTTCGAATCCGCCTTTGGTGAGGGGAGTATCGACGTCGTGGGCAAGCACGCCGCCGAATATCTCCTGCGCCTGTGCCGGTCCGGTGGCGACCGTGACCGTCACGCCGAATATCAAGACATATGCTCTCAAACTCACGCTCCCGACTGCCAGTTTGCGACGCTCTCGATCGGCGCCAGAAGCATCAACACATTCAGCGCCAGATTGTCCCGAATGATCAGCAAAGTCGTGATTTCGAAGGCCAATGCGACGGCGACGGTGGCCCACACCGGCAGGCGCCGGGCGATCCCGAAGCCCAATATCATCCACAATATGTCGGCGAGCGAGTTGATCACGCTGTCGCCATTATAGCCCAGCGCCATGGTCGTCTCTCGATAGCGGTCGATCACCCACTGGCTGTTCTCCAGTATTTCCCACGCCGCTTCGATGATGATCGCCGCGAGCAGTCGATCGCCGGGCGGATTACGCCTGAGAAACAGCCAGCCGAGCAGGTAGAAGAGAAAACCGTGGATGACATGGCTGGGCGTGTACCAGTCGGCGAGATGCTGACTGTTGTCGGGCCCGTGAACCTCTCCAACCCACAATTTGATGTCGCCGCAGGTACAGAAAGCGGGCCGTCCCATCCACAGCAGGATGATCGCCGCGGCGAAGGCGATGAGGATCGCTATCAGCCAGTAACGGCGCGGGATGAGCGGAGTCATGCGGCGAGCAATTCCTCGATCTTGACGACGGTTCGATAATTGCGGGCGGTGGCGGGCGATCCGATCGTCCGGTCGATGAAAGCCGGCGTCAGCTTCGATCGGCCGGCGCCGTCGGGATAATAGATCCAGAGCGCATCGCCGGACCGCCTCACCTGCTCGCCCGTCGCCCGCTTTTGAATGATCTCCTCCGAATCCGCCGCAGGAGGCGCTTTCGAGACCACCAGCATCAGGCGGCTCGGATGATCTCGAGCTTCGTCTTGAAAGGGATTTCCGCGGCGAAGCGTCGACCAGACCGAAGCGGCCCTGACCATCACCGGAACGTTCATCCCGAAAGCTTGCTCGATCGCCTGTTCGAGCGCGGCCTCATGTGACGCCGGCTTGCCGCTGCTCGAGAAGAGAAGATTGCCGCTCTGGATGTAGGTCGAGACATCCTCCAGGCCCATCTTCGCGCAAAGCCCTCGCAAGTCGGCCATCGCCAGCTTGCGCCCACCGACATTCACCGCCCTCAGTAAGGCCACCATCCGCGCCATCGCTTCCCCATAGCAGAGTCGCTCGGTTCGTCTGCCCCATCAGGCCTTGACGGCTCCCATGGCGCCAAGCCAGTAGCGCCCATGGAAATCGCAAGTGCATTCCAGCGGCGGGGCCTCCTCTTCGTCCTTTCCAGCCCGAGCGGCGCCGGCAAATCCACGATTGCGCGAATGCTCCTCGCCGCCGACGACGGCGTCGCCATGTCCATTTCCGCCACCACTCGGCCGATCCGGCCGGGCGAGGTGGATGGCCGCGATTACCATTTCGTCACTGAACAAAGGTTCGACGAAATGGTCGCGGACGGCGCCTTCCTCGAATGGGCGCACGTGTTCGGCCACCGTTATGGGACGCTGAAGAGCGAAGTTCTCAAGGTCATCGAAGGTGGGCGCGACGTGCTGCTCGACATCGACTGGCAAGGTACCCAGCAGCTCAAACAGGTCGATCCTGACATCGTCCGGGTCTTCATCCTGCCGCCATCGATGACCGAGCTCGAGCGCCGGCTTCGCGCTCGCGGCACCGACAGCGAGGAAGTCATCAGGCGGCGGATGGAGCGCGCGGCGACCGAGATCAGCCACTGGGCCGAATATGATTATGTGCTGATCAACAACAATGCCGAGAAGTGTCGCGAACTGGTCCACAACATATTGAAGGCCGAACGTCTGAAAGCGACGCGGCGTGTCTTCCTTCACGATTTCGTTCGCGAGCTCATCGGCTAAACGTGAATCTCTTAGTCTGTCGCCGCTTCTGAAGCGGAGTCAGGCTTCTGCAAACAGGAAGGGATCGGACATGCTGCGCGTGATCATCGGCTCCGCCGTCGCCTCGGTCGCGATGTTGATCGTCGGCTTCATCTTCTTCGCCAGCGGCCTTCAGAATCTCGCCAGCCGGAATCTCGGGGATGTGCCCGCCGGTGCCGTTCGCCAGACCCTCTCGGCGAACCTTCCGGCGACCGGCACCTACATGGTTCCAAACCCGGAAGGCTCGGCGGCGCAAACCATCATGTACGGCCAGGGACCGATCGCGACGATCCACTACAACACGCAAGGCTTCGCGGCGGCGGACCCTGGGCCCCTCGTCCTTGGGCTGGTTCTGAACTTCATCGTCGCATTGTTGATCGGGACGGCCTTGATCGGGATCGATCGCCGGGTCCCCGATTTCGGCTCACGCGCCCGGGTCGCAGTGCTGATCGCTCTCGCCGCCAGTGCCTTCACCCATCTTGGGGAGCCGATCTACTGGCATCATGACTGGCCGCATTTCATCTATCTCTTCATCGCGGACTCG
>DAINCA010000139.1:0-2300 GCA_036732645.1 Allosphingosinicella sp. | reverse complement strand
GATCGCCTGCTCCGCGACCGCCAAAGCGATCAGAAGCGAGCCCGAGACCGTGACCAGAGGCGAAAGGCCGGCCAGCTCGAACGGCGTTCGTGCCAGGACCGTGGCGTAGAGGCGGTCCAGGGTTGCCGGCGGCTGCGGTCGGTGGACGATGCCGGTGATGTTCTCGAAGGCGATGTCGAACCGCCTCTTCGCCCAATCGAGGATCGGATCCCAATGCTCGGCCTGGCGATGGACGAGCGGCGCCGGCCCTTCCGCCCGGTAACAGAGGAGATCGCTCTCGCCGAATTGCGCCAGGCCCCGGGCAAATGCCTCGCGTTCGGGCAATATCCGATCAATCGCCGCGTTGGCGAGACCGGTCAGCGGCATCGAGCGCGGATCGATCTTGTCGCCTTGTCCATTCCACTCGTCGGCAATTGCTTGGGCGAGGCCCGCGCTCGGGACGGCAAAAGCGGCCCTTCCGGGCGTGCGCACCGGCCGGTCGTCGAGGGCGATCCCGAATCCGTCCGCCGTCGCGACGACTTCGGCGGCCTTGTAGAAGCGTTTCACGCGTCCGGGGGGGTCCGCCAGCGGCGGGCAAGATAACGGGGCCCAAGGAAGCTGATCGCGAGCCCGATCAGAGCGAATGGGAAGCCGATGATGTGGCCGCCTTCGACGAGCAAGTCGCCCTGCCAGACGACGAGCGCGAACAGCACCAGGAAGGTGCCGCCGATCCGGACAAGATTGATGAGGATGAAGCGATTGCGCCACATCGCCTCGTCGTCGGGACTGTTCATGCTGCTGCCTTCAGATGATCGAAAAGGTCGAGCGGGTGACCGCACAGATAGTCGGCGCCGGCCCGGATCAGGTCGTCCGCTTCATGATAGCCCCAGGTAGCGCCGATCGCCCTCACGCCCGCCGATCGCGCCATCACCATGTCGTAGCTGGTGTCGCCGATCATCAGGCTGGCTTCAGGGTGCGCTCCGCTCTCGGCAAGCGCCTGTTCGATCATCGACGGGTGAGGCTTGGACGGGTGGCGGTCGGCGGTCTGGAGCGTGACGAAACGTCCAAGCAGTCCATGATGTTCGAGGCAGAGCGTCAGCCCCCGGTCGGACTTTCCGGTCGCTATCCCGAGAAGCCAGCCGTCGGCTTCGAGCCGGTCGAGCAAATCCGTGATGCCCTCATATAAAGGTTCTTCGGCGAGCCCATCGGCGCGCATCTTCTGGAACGCCTTCTTATAGTCCTCCGCGAGCCCGAGATGGAGATCCGGTTCGGCGTCGGGCAGGATCGCGCGCATCGCTTCGACGAGACTGAGCCCGACCACCCGTCGAGTCCGTTCGCGCGTTGGCGGCTCGAGCCCGGCGGCGCTGAAGCAATCCTGCATCGCCCGGCAGATATTGTGCTGGCTGTCGACGAGAGTGCCGTCGCAATCGAAGATAGCGAGCCGGTTCACGATCGCGTCAGCCTCGTCGAACGCACTCAGGAACGCCGCCTTGAGCGCCGCTCGCCCCGGCGTTCCTTGCGGCGCGATTTGGCGGCGGCGGAAGTCGCCTTGCGCTTCCCTTCCGGCGTTTCGGAATATTTCACCTCGTCCAGCGGCAGATCGCCGAGCTCCAGGTCGAAACCCAGCGAGGCCATCGTCTGTGCGAAATGCTCCGGGAGTTCGGCAGTGACGTCGATCAGGCCGCCGTCCGGATGATCGACACGGAGTCGACGGGCGTGGAGATGAAGCTTGCGGCTGATCGTCCCGGTCAGGAAGGCTTCCTGCCCGCCATATTTCCCGTCGCCGAGGATCGGGTGACCGATCGCAGCCATGTGCACCCGCAACTGGTGGGTTCGGCCGGTATGAGGCTGCAGCTCCACCCAGGCAGCGCGATTCCCCGCCTGATCGATGACCCGATAACGAGTCTTGGCTTTCAGGCCATTTGCCTCGTCGATGTGCATTTTCTCGCCACCGGTTCCCGGCTGCTTCGCGACCGGCAGCTCGATCAGGCCGTCGTCGATCGACGGTACGCCGATAACGATTGCCCAATAGACCTTCCGCGCCGTCCGCCCGGAAAACGTCTTGGCGAAGAAAGCGGCGGCGCGTGGGGTCCTCGCAACGAGAAGGGCACCGGAAGTGTCCTTGTCGAGACGGTGGACAAGCTTGGGCCGCGGCGAATCTTCGCTCACCAACCCCCCGAGCAGGCGGTCCAGATGATTGGCGGTCTTCGTTCCGCCCTGGGTCGCGAGGCCGGGTGGTTTGTTGACGATGATCGCGGCCGGATCCTCCTCGATGACGAGGCTTCGGACGAACTCGATCTCGTCCTCGCTCAAGGTCTCGT
>DAINCA010000138.1:0-5207 GCA_036732645.1 Allosphingosinicella sp. | reverse complement strand
CATTCGCCGGCGCGAGAGCGACAGACAGAGATTGACCGCTCCATCCTCCTGGAGAAGCAGGCCCGCATAACCTTCGTCATAGAAATGAAGCTCGATCGTCCCGGCGAGCGCCTTCGAGAGCGACGGCGTGCCCTCGAGCGACGTTCGCAGCCCCACCGAAAGGCTGCGCCGTCCGGTATCCCGGGCGGCCCCGCGAAGCTCATGCTTGCCGGTGGCGAGGAAGAGGGTTTCGGCGAGCATCTCCTCGTCCTCGTCGAGCCGGGCACAAGCGCCCTCGAGCGCCCGAACCGCCCGGCCGCGATGAACGACGGCGCCCTTATCCTCCGCGATCCGCAAAAGCGCGGAATCGAGCCGCCGCCGCGATAATCCCGCAGCCGGCCGCGGCAGGTCCCGCTCCAGGATTTTTTGTCCGGCGACGAGCCGGAGGCGATGGATCGGCCTCGCCCCGAGCGCCTCGACGTCGAGGCCGAGGCGCTTCAGCGCCGCAATCGCGTCCCAGCCGAGAAAGCCGCCGCAGACGACGTCCCGTTCACCGGCCGAGCGCTCGACCAGGACCGGATTCACTCCGGCCCCGGCCAAAGTGATCGCGACCGCGGCGCCGGCGGGGCCGCCGCCGACGATCAGCGCAGGCGTTCGACGCATAACCGATACGGGAAGCGGCGGACGATTCGCACGGCGCCGTCGGACAGGCCCGCCTCGGCGAGCGCGAGCCGCCAGTCTTCCGGCCTGAAGGCGCGGGCGATCGACAGTTGGCCGTCCTCGCGGACGATCCGGTGGGCGCCGATCGCGCGAGCGAGCAACGGAAAGCCGAGCCAGGCGAAGATGTGCCGGTGGAGATCGTTGATCATCCACCCTTTCGCCGCTTTGGCCTCCATGAAGCGCAGGAAGTCGCGAAGCTGAACGTCGGTCATGTGATGGGCGACGAGGCTGCTGACGATGAAGTCGAATCGATCGGACAATGCGGCATAGTCGCTGGTCCGATAGTCGATCGCGAGATCGTCCGGGGTAGCCTCTCGGGCGGCGGCTTCGCTCTTCGGATTGAGGTCGATCCCTACAAGGTGCGCCTCGAGGCCGTTGCGGCGCGCCCAGACGGCGATCCTGCGCAGCATGTCGCCATGGCCGAAGCCGACGTCCAGCAGACGGAAACCGCGAAGGTTCCGGGTGCCGCGCTTCAGAAAGTTCAGGGTAGGGCGGGCGGCGATGGTCCATCGATTGACCCGCGAAAGATCGGCGAGGACCCGATCATAGACCGCCGGGTCGAGCGCCGGATCGTCCATCTGCTCGTCACGGCGTTCCCGCTCCGCGAGCAGGATCATCCCGCCCGCTCGAAGTGGAACCCTTCCGCCGCCAGGCCGGGGCCGAAAGCGATCGCGATCCCCTTGCGGACGTCGGGGCGTTCCATCAGCTCCGACAATACGAACATCAGGGTCGACGAGGACATGTTGCCGAAGCGGGCAAGCACGTCACGCGACGCGAACAACGCTCCCTGGCCAAGCTCAAGCCCTTTCTCGACAGCGTCGAGGATCGAGCGGCCGCCAGCATGGACGGCCCAGCTGTCGACCTCGTCCGGCGACCATCCATTATAGAGCCGGGCCCTTATTGGTTCGGCCTGGAGCGCATTCTGGATCCGGCCGGGGACTTCACCGGACAAGGTCATCTCGAAGCCGGTGTCGCCGATCCGCCACTGGATCAACTCGCGCGATTCCTCGAGCTCGTTGGAGAAGAGGTGGCTCATGCCGAAACCGCGCGGCTCGGCGGTGACCAGGGCCGCGGCCGCGCCGTCGCTGAACTGGAGCATCGCCAGCAGTGATTCCAGCTGCTGAGTTTCCTGGAGATGCAGCGAGCAGAGCTCGACCGTCACGGTAAGCACCCGCGCCCGAGGCTCCGAGCGGACGATATGATAAGCGGTCCGAAGCGCGGAGACGGCGGCGTAGCAGCCCATGAAACCGACGAGGGTTCGCTCGATATTGCCGAGGCCAAGTCGTCGGGCGATGATCTGGTCGATCCCGGGCGCGACGAACCCGGTGCAGCTGGCGACGACCAGGTGGGTGATGTCGTCGAGCGACGTCAGTTTGCCCAGATTGTCGATCGCCTTCAGCGCGAGCTCCGGCGCCGCCTCCTCATAGACGGTCATACGCTGCGAGGTGCGCGGCGTTTCACCCAAATAGAAGTCCGGCCGGCCGCCGCCGGGGACCTCCGGAAGCACGGACCAGCGATGCTCGATGCCCGAGCGATCGGCCATCCGCATGAACAATTTCCTGAGTCTCGGATCCTCGACCTGCTGCTGAGCCCAGTCGACGAACAGACGATGCACGTCATGGCCGGGAACGGCGCCAGCGACGGCGTTGATGAAGGGGCGGCTGCTGCTCACTGACTTCCTTTTCGGATCCGCGCCCCCGCTCGAGTCAAAACGGGTACGCGGCTTTTAGGGTCCGTGGCAATGCGAGACCTAATCGCTTGCCGGGCAACGGTTCCAACCAGGCCCGCGAACCACCCGGCCGGGTTTGGCGCCGACATGCTCGCCATCGGCGAGGACCTGAACCCCGTTGACGAAGACATGGCGCATTCCGGACGCATATTGATGCGGGCGTTCGAACGTCGCGCGATCGGCGATCGAATGCGGATCGAAAATGGCGAGGTCGGCATGATATCCGCGGCGAAGCTGGCCGCGATCGCTGAGGCCCAGGTTCGCGGCCGGCATCGCCGTGAGCCGGCGGATCGCCTCGGGCAAGGGGACGAGATTTTCGTCGCGGACGTAGCGGCCAAGCAAACGGGCGAAATTGCCGTAAGCGCGCGGGTGAGGGTTCGAATTGAGGAACACGCCTTCGGTCGCCTGGCTCGCCGCGTCGGAGCCGAAGCTCATCCACGGCAATTGCACCTGCCGCCGAACATTCTCCTCCGACATCAGGAAATAGATGGTGCCGACCCGGCTCCCGTCTTCGACGACCAGATCCATGGCTGTTTCTTCGGGACTCTTCCCGCGCAGCCGCGCCACCTCCGCAAGGGTCTTGCCGACATATTGCCGAAGCGCCGGATTGCGGAATTCGGCGAGCAGCATCCCGTCCGGCCCGGCGCCGTAGAACAGATTCTCCCAATTCTCGCCGGGGCGCCGCATCTCCGCCGCGACCCGGGCGCGAATTTGCGGGTCGCGGAGGCGCTCGATCCAGGCTTCCTGGCCGCCGGCCTGGACCCAGAGCGGCATCGCCGCGTCGAGGCCGGTGGCTCCGGCCGGATAAGTGTACATGTTGGCGGTGATCCGAAGGCCTTGGGCTCGGGCGCGCTCGATCCGGCGGATGACCTCGTCGAAGCGCGGCCAGTTGTCGCGGCCGGCCAGCTTGAGGTGGTAGATTTCGGCCGGCGCACCCGACCGCCGGGCAATCTCGATCAGTTCGTCGAGCGACTCGAAGATCGCGTCGCCTTCCGAGCGCATATGGCTGACATACATGCCGCCGCAGCGCCCGGCCTCGCTGACCAAAGCGACGAGCTCGTCGGTCTCGGCGAAGCTCGCCGGGGCATACATGAGCGAACTGCCGACCCCCAAGGCGCCTTCGTCCATCGCCTCGCGGACGAGGGCCCGCATTCGGGTGAGCTGAGCGGGCGTCGGATCGACGTCGCCTTCGCCGAGCTCATGGATGCGGACCGTGGTCGCGCCGACGAAGCTCGCCACATTGTGCGACACCCCCCTTTGCTCGAGGCTCTCGAGATACTCGCCGAGACTATTCCAGGTGATCGGAAATCGTATGTCCCCCTGCCGCGACACCAGAAGCCGCTTCATCTCCTCGGTCACCGGCCCCATCGACCAGCCTTCGCCGAAGACCTGGAGTGTCACCCCCTGGCGGATGTCGCTCTGCCCCCGCCCATCCTCGATCAGGGATTCGGTCGACCAGCTCAGCATGTTGATGAAGCCTGGAGCGACGGCGAGCCCGCTCGCATCGATCTCGCGGTCCGCCGTTCCAGGCGCGTTCGGGCCGACGAAGGCGATCCGGTCCCCTCTTATCGCGACGTCGCCGCGATAAGGTACGCCGCCACTGCCGTCATGGATCATCCCGCCGCGGATGATCGTGTCATAGGGCTCGGGATCGGCCGAGGGCGTGACGCAGGCGGCGAGGACCAATGCCGCGATGAGGCCGGAGAAGACCCGGGCCCGGCTCACTCTCCGCCGAGCTCGACCGCGAGATCGTGGATGTGGTCGACCGCGGAATAGAAGCTGGCGACCGGGATCCGCTCGTTGAGCCCGTGATAGAAGATGTCCGATCCCCTGATGAAGACGCCCGAGCTCGCATAGGTCGGAATTCCGGCGGTGCGGTAGATGAGGCCGTCGGTGGCGCCGGCTTCCTGATAAGGCGTGATCGCCAGCCCCGGATGCCGCCGGTGAACCGATCGGGCGATGGCCGCCATCACGTCCGGCCGCGGCTCGGAGACCGGGCTCACCGCCGGATTCCCCATGACCTCGATCACCGCCTCCGGATTGGCCACGGCGTCGTTCAGCCGGCCGAGAACGGCGGCGACGCTGTCGCCCGGGAAGATCCGGCAATTGACGGTCGCCTCGGCGCGCTGCGGCAAGGCATTCTCCGCATGTCCGGCCGAAAGCATCGTCGCGACGCAGGTGGTCGAGACGTCGACGAGGAACATCGGGTCCCGGGTCAGGATCGCCAGCGCCTCCTCGTCCGCCGGATTGTCGGCGAACCGCGACAGAAGCCTGCCTTTTTCACCGCCTTCGGTCGCCGCATCCTGGCGAAGGCCGATGAGGGTCAGCTCGTTGGTCATGATCGGGTGACGGATCGACTGGATTCGAAGCAATGCCTGAGCAAGGTCGTAGATGGCATTGTCCGGCCGCGGCCGGCTGCTGTGACCGCCTTGGTTGCGGATCGTCAGCTTGAAGCTCGCATAGGCCTTTTCGGCGCCCTGAACCCAGTAACCGGTCGGCCGGCCTTCCTCGCTGAGGCTGCCGCCGCCGGCGTCGGTATTGATCGCATATTCGGCGTTGCGCACCCAATCATGGGCGGTGATCAAGCGGGTCGTGCCAAACGTCGTCTCCTCGTCGCCGACGAACCCGAAGACCAGGGTCCGGCGCGGCCGGTGGCCGTCGGCGCGGAGGCGAAGGATGGTCGAGACCATCGAAGTGATTCCGGCCTTGTTGTCGCCAGTGCCACGGCCGAAGAAATAGCCATTCTCCTCGATCAGCTGGAACGGATTGCGCTCCCAGT
>DAINCA010000137.1:0-5231 GCA_036732645.1 Allosphingosinicella sp. | reverse complement strand
CGCAGAGTGCCGATCCGGGCTTCCGCCGCGACGGCATCCTTCAGGTCGACGTCAATCGCCGCCAGATCACCGACCGAATCGAGACGTTCCAGCGCGCCTTCGAGCGTATTCCCGGTGTCGTCTCGGTCGGCCGAACCGGGATCGGCATCGATCCGATCAACCAGAACGGCACGGGCATCGCGGTGCCGGGCCGCGATCAGCCGGTCAGTGTCGGAAATTACACGATGGACGAGAATTTCCTCCGGACGATCAACGTCAGGTTCCTAGCCGGCCGCGACCTCACCCGAAATCGGCCGATGGACGTCGATCCGCGAACCCAGACTTCGGGGATCGAGGAAGATCGCGCTTTGGTCGCGAGAGGTCTGAACGTCGTTGCCAATCGACTCGCCACCCAGCGGCTGGGTTTCCGCTCGCCGGAAGAGGCGGTTGGCGCCCAGCTTCGAATGGGCATTGCCGACGAGGAGGCCGGGTTCGTTCCGATCACGATCGTCGGTGTGATCGAGGATACGCGGTTCCGCTCCATCCGCGAGCCGCTCGAGCCGCTCGTTCTCCGGATCGGGGATTATGGGGCGACCAATCTCGTCATCCGCTACCAGGGTAATCCCAGCGAGATCCGAGATCGGGTCCAGCAGACATGGCACCAGATCGCGCCCGACGCGCCGATGGACTCGGATTTCAGCGAGGATATCGTCGCCGAGCTTTACGAGGCGGAGAAGGCGCGTTCGCAGCTGTTCGCCGGCTTTGCCTTGCTCGCCGTGATCGTCGCCTGTCTCGGTCTGTTCGGTCTTGCCGCCTTCACCGCCGAGCGGCGGACGAAGGAGATCGGAATTCGCAAGGTGCTGGGGGCCCGCAATCGCGACATATTGAGCCTTCTTGCCTGGCAATTCTCGAAGCCGGTGATCATCGCCAATCTCATTGCCTGGCCGGTCGCCTGGTGGGCGATGCGCGACTGGCTCAACACGTTCGATTCGCGAATCGATCTCGGCCCGACGCCGTTCATCCTCGCCGGATTGCTCGCGCTCGTCATCGCCATCGGCACCATCTCGGGCCACGCCTTCAAGGTCGCTCGAGCCAACCCGATCAACGCTCTGAGATACGAATGAGGTTTGCTTAAAGGGATCAAGGCAGATGTGGCGCAACTATCTCGCAGTCGGTCTCCGATCACTGATCAAGAGCCGGACCTACGCCTTCATCAACATCTTCGGCCTGGCGGTCGGCCTCGCGGCCTGCCTGATGCTCCTTCTCTACGTCCGCTACGAACAGAGCTACGATCGCTGGCTTCCCAACGCCGAGAACATCTACCAGCTGCAGACTTTCTACGCGCCGGGCGACAGCGGTGAGCCGCTGGAGCTGCAAATGTCCTCTTATGCGGCCGGCCTCGCCCTGCAGCGGGATTTCCCCTCCGTCCAGCGGCGGGTCTATATGCTGTCCGGGGCGCCGACGGTGATCCGCAACGGCGAAGCGTTCGAGGTCGAGGACGGCCGAATGGTCGACGGTCCCTTCTTCGATGTCTTCCAGATTCCGTTCGTCCATGGCGATCCGGCGACCGCGCTTCGCGACAATGGCACGGTCGTCCTGTCACGTTCGGAAGCCAACCGGATCTTCGGCGAAGGCAATCCGGTTGGGCAGACATTGTCGCTCGATATAAGCGGCACCACCGTCGACCACCGGGTCACCGGCGTCGTCGAGGATCTGCCGCGCAATTCGCACATGCGATTCAACATCCTCGTCCGGTTCGATCCCGCGGCTTATTTCAGCGATTCGCCGACCTTCCTGACCGAATATGGCTGGCAGTCCGGTTATGTGTACGTGCAGCTTCGGCCGGGCACCGATCCGGAGTCGATCCACGCCCAGATGCCCGCCTGGGAGCGGCGTAATATTCCGGACGAAACGGTCGGCGAGACGACGGTCAATGCCGGCGACGATCAGGATTATCGGCTGGTCAACGTGACCGACGTCCATCTCGGCCGAGCGCAGGAAAGCGGGATGACTCCGGGCAACGACCAGCGCTCGATGCTGACCTTCTCGGTCATCGCCTTGTTGATCCTGGGCATGGCCTGCGTGAACTTCACCAATCTGGCCACCGCCCGCGCAAGCCAGCGCGCCCGCGAGGTCGCCCTCCGCAAGGTGCTGGGCGCAAGCCGGCGCCAGCTGATCGTCCAGTTCCTCAGCGAGTCGACGATCCTGGTGACGATTTCCCTGGTGATAGCGCTCGCTTTGCTCGAGCTCTCCTTGCCTCTGCTGTCCCGCTTCCTCGACGCCGATCTACAGCTCCATTATTTCGGCCTGGAGGGCGTCGCCTTGCCGATGCTTGTCCTGGTGGTCATCGTCGGCGCCATCGGCGGGCTCTATCCCGCCTTCTACCTCAGCCGCTATCAACCGGCGGAGGTGCTCAAGGCCAACAAGTCGAGCGCTGAGCCGGCCGGCTCGGGTCGCTTGCGAAGCATCCTGGTGGTCGCCCAGTTCGCCGTGTCGATCGGCCTCATCATCTGCACCGCGGTCGTCTACGCCCAGACCGTTTATGCGCGGAGCGCCGATCCGGGTTTCCGCCGGGACGGGCTTCTCCAGATCGAGAATATCGGCGCTCGAAAGCTCGCCGATCAGCGCGAGGCGATCGTCAACGAGATCGCCCGAATCGAAGGCGTCGAATCCGTGTCCCGGACCGGCATCGGAATCAGCACGCCGAACACGATCAGCAACGGCGTTCATGTTCCCGGCCGGACCGAGCCGGTGGAGATGGGCAGCTATGCCGTCGACGCGCGATTCTTCGAGACAATGGGCGTCGATCTCGTCGCGGGCCGGACGTTCGACGAGAACCGTCCGGGCGACGAGGCCACGGTCGATCCCGACAATACGGAACCCAGCATTCGCGCGATCGTCGGGCGCGGAATCAACGTCGTCGTCAATGAGCTGGCGGCCCGCCGGCTCGGCTTCCGAGATCCGCGAGAGGCTGTCGGCCGGCAGCTGCGCGCCTCCATCTACGACAGCGCCGAATATGGGCTGACCCCGATCACGATCGTCGGCGTAGTCAAGGATTCGCGCTTCCGAACGGTTCGAAGCTCGATCGAGCCGATCATGTTCCGCTACAGCCGCGGTGCCCTCCAATGGATGGTGGTGCGCTACGACGAGGCCGATCCCAATGCCGTACGCGACCGAATTCGCGCGGTGTGGCGCCGGTTCGCCAGCGACGTGCCGTTCGAGGCCAATTTCAGCGAGGACATCGTCGCGGAGATTTACGAGGCCGAGCAAGCTCGCGCCCAGACGTTCGCGGGGTTCGCTTTGCTCGCGGTGTTGATCGCGTGCCTCGGTTTGTTCGGACTGGCAGCATTCACTGCCGAGCGCCGCACCAAGGAGATCGGGATCCGCAAGGTGTTCGGCGCGCGAACGCGCGACATCGTCCGGTTGCTGGCCTGGCAATTTTCGAAGCCGGTGATCGTCGCCAACCTCATCGCGTGGCCAGTGGCCTGGTGGCTGATGCGCGACTGGCTCAACGGGTTCGACGCGCGCATCGATCTTGGTCCGACACCATTCGTGCTGGCTGGATTGCTGGCTCTCGCGATCGCGATCGCGACCATCGCCGGTCACGCCATCAAGGTCGCGCGATCCAATCCCATCAACGCCTTGAGGTACGAATAGACGACCGATCGAGAAAGGATCCGGGCAGATGTGGCGCAATTATGTGACCGTCGGATTGAGGGCTCTGGCAAAGAGCAAGACCTACGCCTTCATCAACATCTTCGGCCTTGCGGTCGGCATGGCCGCCTGCCTGATGATCCTACTCTACGTGCGCTACGAGATGAGTTACGATCGCTGGATCCCGGAAGGCGATCGGACCTTTCAGGTCCAGACCTGGTTCCAGTCCAGCGACACCGGGCAGGAAGCCCAGCTCCAGATGGCGCCTTACGCCTCGGGCAAGTCGCTCAAGGACAGCTTCCCGCAGATCGAGCAGGAAGTTTACGTCCACAACAACAATCCCGTCTTCATCGACGAGGGCACTGCCACGTCCACCGAAGACTATCTGTTCGTCGACGGCAATTTTCTCGACGTGGTTGCGCTTCCCCTGGTTCGCGGCAACTCGGATGCCCTTGATCAAGTCAACACCGCGGTCGTCACCCAGACAGAGGCTCGCCGACGCTTCGGCACGGACGATGTCGTCGGCCGGACCATTACCCTGATCACGCGCGGCGTCTCGCGCGATTTCCGGATCACCGGAATCCTGCGCGATATTCCGCGCAATTCGCATTTCCGGATCAACAGCCTGCTCCGGATCGATTTCGTCGCCTACAATCACGACACGCCCCAGGCGCTGGAATGCTGGGGCTGCCAGAACGGTTATGTCTACGTGAAGCTGCGCCCCGGCGCCGACGTCAATGCGATCACGGCTGGTCTCCAGGCCTGGGAGGAGCGGGCGATACCCGACCAGGATGCCGGCGAGGCCCGGTTCAATGCGGGCGACGACCAGGATTGGCATTTCGTCAGCCTCGAGGACGTTCACCTCGGTCGCGGTCAGGCGGCGGCGATGGCGCCCGGAAACGACCGGACGACGATCATCACCTTTGCGGTGGTCGCATTGCTCATCCTCGGCATGGCGGTCGTCAACTTCACGAATCTGGCGACGGCGAGGGCCAGCCAGAGGGCGCGCGAAGTGGCGCTTCGCAAGGCCCTCGGCGCAAGCCGCCGCCAGTTGATCGTTCAGTTCATCGGCGAGTCTATCATCATGGCGGTGGTGGCGATGGTCATTGCCCTCGCCTTGGTCGAGTTGCTGATCCCACCCTTCGCATCCTTCCTCGAGGCGGACCTCAAGGTCAGCTATCTGGGGTCCGGTGGAATCCTGTGGCCGGTGCTCCTGCTGGTCGTCGTGACCGGGATCCTCGGCGGTCTCTATCCGGCTTTCTTCCTGTCCCGGTTCGAGCCCGCTTCGGTGCTCAAGGCGAACAAGTCCTCGTCCGAAACGCCCGGCTCGGGGCGGCTGCGCAATGCCCTGGTCGTCGGCCAGTTCGCCGTCTCGATCGGCCTCATCATCTGCACCGCCATCATCTACGGCCAGACGGTCTACGCGCGGACCGTCGATCCGGGATATGACCGAAGCAATATCCTCCAGATCGACGAACTGGCGCGATACCAGCTGCTGGACAAAGGCGAAATGATCGCCGAGCGGATGCGGCGGGTCCCCGGCGTCCGCGCCGTCGGCCGAACCACGATCGGCGTCGCCACCGACGGCAACAACAATA
>DAINCA010000136.1:0-5259 GCA_036732645.1 Allosphingosinicella sp. | reverse complement strand
GCTCGACGTCGCATCGTGTGGTCAACCCGCCGCCCGAGCGGCGTGGCCATTCGCGTTACTCGATGCCGTTCTTCCTCCACTTCCGCTCGGACTTCCTGATCGAGGCGCTGCCGGGCACGGTTCCGCCAGGCGAGGCGCCCAAATGGCCGCCGATCACGGCCGACGAATATCTTCAGGAGCGGCTGCGCGAGCTCAAGCTCACTTAGGCTTGCAAGGCTTCCGGCTTGTCAGCCCGCGTCGGCGAGATTGTCGGGACCAAAGCCTTTGGGAAGCAGAGTGTTGATCGAAACCGTGTCGATTTCGGTGCCGTCGCCATTGGCGGTGACGATCTCGATGTCGCGACCGGACAAACAGGCGGCCTCGTAAATGGCCTGTCGGCATCCGCCGCAGGGCGTGACGATGGCTTCGCCGGCCAAAGCGCCATCGGCGACATGGCCGCCGGCGACCGCCATGCGCTTGACCTGGTCGAGCCCGAAGACGGCCTGAGCGGCCGTCAGCGCGGAAATCTCGGCGCAGACGCCCAATCGATAGCAGGCATTCTCCATGTTCGCGCCGAGCACGATCTGCCCGTCCATCGACTCGATCGCGCAGCCGACGCTGAATCGGGAATAAGGCGCATAGGCCCTGAGCGCCGCTTCTCTGGCGCGCTCGACGAGAGATTCGCTGGTCATGGCCGACGATTAGCCGCTCCGGTGTTCGAGGTCCAAAGCGTTGAAGGCAAGCGTACGAATCGGGAACGCTGCGCATGGCCGCCTACGGGTCCGAAAACGTCGTTTCGAGCCTCTTTGTGGCTCGCTAACGGCCTGCTCCGTCTGCCGAAATCGGGCAGGAGCAAAAAAACTGTGGGTAATGTGCCACGGCTTGGAACCGGAAGCGATCAAGGCGCCGAGCGAGTCTTGAAGTCGTCATCGAATCGCCGTTAAAGGCTCCTCATTGGCTTCGCAGCACCGCGACATCGGCGCTGGCGGCCGGGGGTCAGGCGTCTAACCGCCTTGGGGAATCGAGGACATCATCATGAGATTTTTTCCGCTTCTGTGCGCGAGCACCGCGCTTGTCCTGCCTGTCGTCATGCCGGTCTCGGCTTATGCGCAGCAGATCACCTCTCAGATCGAGGGTGAGGTCACCGATTCCGCCGGCGCGGCGATCGCCGGCGCGACCGTCGAGATCACCGACACGCGCACCGGCGTGTCGCGGACCCTGCAGACCGGCGCTGACGGACGCTTCGTCGCCCGTGGCCTTACCGTCGGCGGTCCTTATTCGGTGACCGCCTCGGCGCCGGGATATCAGGGCCAGACGGTCGAGAACCTCACGACCAGCCTTCAGGGCGCGACCGCCCTCAGCTTCAATCTCGAATCGTCAGGCACCGCCGCCGACGAGACGATCGTCATCACCGGCCAGCGTGCCAATGTGCAGCTTCGGGCGATCGGGCCGGGCACGGCGTTCGGTCAGGACGTTCTCCAGAACGCGCCAACCTTCAACCGCGACATCCGCGACATCATCCGCGTCGACCCGCGCGTCAGCCTCGACCGCGACGATGGCGGCTCCGGCGTCGACCGCATCTCCTGTCTCGGCGGCAATGACCGCGGCAACGCCTTCACCGTCGACGGCATCTTCCAGGGCGATATTTACGGTCTCAACGACACCGGCTTCTCGTCGCGAAGCTCGACTCCGCTTCCTTATGACGCGGTCCGCGAGACCCAGGTCCAGTTCGCGCCGTTCGACGTCGAATATGGCAACTTCACCGGCTGCGCCGTCAATGTCGTCACCAAGTCGGGAAGCAACCGTCTTCAGGCCGGCGCCTTCTTCGAATATTCCGGCTCGGACATGCGTGGCTCGAACGTCGCCGACCGTGCCGTCGCTCCGGTCGAGCCCGAAAAGCGCTGGGGCGCTTATATCGGCGGGCCGATCATCCCCGACCGTCTCTGGTTCTTCGGTGCCTACGAACATCATGAAGCAGGCCAGTCGCAGGACGAAGGCCCCGCCGGCGCCGGTTTCCCGAACGAATTGGCCGGTGTACCGGTCGCCGAGTTCAATCGGATTTCGGAGGTCCTCAGCCGCGTCTACGGGATCGAAACTGGACCGCTGGTGACGAGCCGGCCATTCGATAACGACCGTTATTTCGGCCGCCTCGACTGGCAGATCAATGACGACCACCGCCTTGAGGTGACCTATCAGCGGCTTGAGGAAGGCACGGTCCGCGCCGACGACTTCTTCACCAGCCAGGGTTCACCGCAGGTGACCGGGCTCAACACCTTCTCGGTCAGCGGCACCTTCTCGAACTATTACTCGGCCCGCCTCTATTCGCAGATCACCGATTCGATCTCGACCGAGCTGCGTTACTCGCGTTCCGAGATCACCGATCGCCAGGACCCGGTCGGCGGCGGCGAAGCGCAGTCGGCCAACCCCATTCCGCGGATCATCGTCGGCATCGACAATCCGGGTACGATTCCGAGCGGCACCGTCCTTGCCGGGCCGGGTACTTCGCGATCGGCCAATGACCTTCAGACCGCGGTCGAACAATATCGCGCTTTGATGAACATCGATGCCGGCAACCACCAGTTCAAGGCCGGCGTCGAGCTGAACCGCGCCCAGATCTTCAACCTGTTCGTTCAGAACGCGACCGGAACCCTTGTCTTCCGCAACGTCGCGGATCTCGAGGCGGGCCTGCTTTCGCCCGGCACCGGCAACACGACGAGCACGTTCCCGAACGATGTCGTCGGCGGCCGAACCGAAGGCGCTTTCGGCAATTTCTCGAGGACCGGCGACATCAACGACGCGGCCGCGCGGTTCAAGCGGGATGCATATTCCTTCTACCTGCAGGACGACTGGCGCATCAACGACCAGCTCAACGTCGTCTTGGGCGTGCGCACGGATTTCTATGACGGTGACGCGCCGGACATCAATCCGTTGTACCTTCAGCGCTACGGCTTCCCGAACACGACCGGGTTCAACGATCTCGATCCCGTGATCCTGCCGCGGGCGGCCTTCACCTACGATTTCAACGATTTCAGCGTCTTCTCCCGTGCCCAGCTTCGCGGTGGCGTCGGCATGTTCGCTGGCGGCGATCCCTTGGTCTGGTTCGGCAACGCGTTCCAGAACAACGGCTTCGGCTTCGCCGAGGGCAATTCCGATGCGGCCGGCTGTCCGACCGGTCAGATCGACGTCGTCACCGATGGTACCTTCACCGGTGTTCCGACCTGCATCCAGGCCAATGGCATCAACCGGGCCGCGCGCGGTGAAGGCGACACCCAGTCGATCGATCCGGACATCCAGATGCCGACGGTGCTGCGCGCCAATATCGGCTTCCAGTCGGAGCTCAACTTCGCGCCGACCGGCTTCTTCTCGGGCTGGCGCCTGAACCTCGATTACATCTACAGCAAGTATCGCAACCCGTTCACGATCGTCGATCTTTCGCAGACGATCAATCCGGCTCTCGGCCTGAGCGGGCTCACCATCGATGGGCGTCCGATCTACCGGGCGATCGATCCGAACGTCGCGGGCTGCAATGCCGAGCTCGTCGATATCAATCCGACCCCGGTTTACACGGGAGTCACGCCGGTCTGTTTCAACACCGGCCGCGACGACGAGCTGATGCTGACCAATTCGGACGGCTACCGAAGCCACATCGCCTCCTTCATCCTGTCCAAGGATTTCGAGGGTGGATTGATGACGTCGGGCGGATCGAGCTTCTTCAGCCTCGGTTACGCTTACACCGACGCGCAGGATCGCCGGAACCTGTACAATTCGACCGCGGGCTCGAACTACGATCTGACGGCGGCCTTCGACCGGCAGAATCCGGCCGCTTCACGCGGCTTCTACGAAAGCCGGCACAATCTGACGTTCCAGGGCACGTTCCGCGAGCAGTTCATCGAGGATCTCAACTCGACCTTCTCGTTCACCTACGTTGCCCGTTCCGGCCGTCCTTACAGCCTGACCTTCTCGGGTGGATCGGTCTTCAACGACAGCGCGTCCGGCAACAACAATGCCTTGCTCTACGTCCCCACCGGTATCGGCGATCCCAACATCTCGCCGACTTCGAACATGACGGCGGTCCAGCAGCTGGCGGATTATGCCGCGTCATTGGGCTGCGCTCGCGATTTTGCGGGCCAGACGATCGAGCGGAACACCTGCACCAACGACTGGTATCACGACCTCGATCTCAGCTTCTCTCAGGAGCTTCCGGGGCCGGGACGCTTCCTGTTTGGCCGCCAGGACAAGATCCGGGTGTTCGCGATGGTCGACAATTTCCTGAACCTGCTCGACAGCGACTGGAACGTTCACCGTCGCCGTAACTTCTCGGGTCTTCAGGATGTCGCCAGCCTCGGCGGGATCGATGCGCAGGGCCGCTACATCATCAGCGGCTTCGCGGGTCTGGACGCGATCGAGGACGACAATCAGATCAACGTCAGCTCGTCCGTCTGGCGCCTGAAAGTCGGGATCAGCTACGACTTCTGATCCGGATAGATTGTTGAAGACGCCGGTGGCCCAAAGCCGCTGGCGTTTTCGATTCTGGTGGTTGGCGGATCCGCTCGTCTAGCGGAAAGGCGGCTCGTCGAAGCTTCGAAGCTTTCGCGAGTGGAGCTGGGCGCCGTCGCGCTTGAGGATTCGAAGCGTCTCGATGCCGATCCTCAAATGCTGGCTGATCGCCCGTTCGTAAAAGGCGTTGGCTTGCCCCGGGAGCTTGATCTCGCCGTGGAGCGGCTTGTCGGACACGCACAAGAGGGTCCCGTAGGGCACCCGGAAACGATATCCCTGAGCGGCGACCGTGGCGGATTCCATGTCGATCGCGACCGCTCGCGACTGGTTGAAGCGAAGCGCCGACAGCGTGTAGCGAAGCTCCCAGTTGCGATCGTCGGTGGTGACCACGGTGCCGGTCCGAAGCCGATGCTTGAGTTCGTGCGGCTCCTCGCCGGTGACGACGACGGCCGCGTCGAACAAGGCCTGCTGGATCTCGGCCATCGCGGGCAACGGAATCTCGCGCGGGAGAACGTCGTCCAGAACGTGATCGTCACGCAGATAAGCGTGGGCGAGGACATAGTCGCCGATCGACTGGCTTGGCCGGAGCCCGCCGCAATGGCCGATCATCAGCCAGGCCTCCGGGCGCATCACCGCGAGATGATCGCAGATCGTCTTGGCGTTGGACGGGCCGACGCCGATATTGACCAGGGTGATGCCGCCGCCTTCTGGGCCGATCAGATGGTAAGCGGGCATCTGATGCTTGCGCCAGCCGCCCTCGATGACCTGGGCGACCGCATCGGC
>DAINCA010000135.1:0-5268 GCA_036732645.1 Allosphingosinicella sp. | reverse complement strand
CGGTCACCTCGAGCTCGAGCCGGTTCGGCGCGAGCCGATACTTCCGGATCGCCTCGTTCACGGTGTTCGGCAGGGCCGGGAAGATCAGCTGCTTCGCCGAGACGTTGACCGCGACCGTGATGTGCTGCGGCCAGGTCGAGACGGCCCGGCAGGCCTCGTCGATCACCCAGTCGCCAAGCTCCATGATCAGGCCGGATTCCTCGGCGAGGGTGATGAAGTCGTTGGGCGGAACGATGCCGCGGGTTGGGTGATGCCAGCGGATCAGCGCTTCGAAGCCCTGGAGGCTCTGGTCGGCGGCGTTGATCAAGGGCTGGTAGAGCAGACGGAACTGGTTGGCGGCGATCCCGGCGCGCAGATCCTGCTCGAGACGGAGGCGGTCCTCCTGCTCGTTCTGCATGTCCGAGTTGAACAGGCAGCAGGTGCCGCGCCCCTGCGCCTTGGCCTGGTACAAGGCAAGGTCGGCTTTCTGGATGAGATCGTCGACGCTCTGCCCGTCGATCGGGCCGAAGGCGCAGCCGATCGAGACGCCGATCCGGACCTCCGCCTTGTCGAGCATGAACGGCTCGGCAATGGCCTCGATGATCCGTTCCGCCAGGTTCTCGACCATGCGCCGGCTCTGGGCGTCCTTGATGACGATGGCGAACTCGTCGCCGCCCATCCGGCCGACATGGCCGAACTGGCCGACTTCCTTGACCAGACGCTGGGACACGCTCTTGAGGACGGCGTCGCCCTTGGGGTGGCCGAACGTGTCGTTGACCGGCTTGAAGGCGTCGAGATCGAGAAACATGATCGCGCAGGGGACATTGCTCGACGTGGCGCCGGACAAGGCCTCGCCGAGCAACTGCCGGACGCGGCCGCGATTGGGCAGGCCCGACAAAACGTCCATGTTGGCAAGGTTGGTCAGGCGCTCCTGATTGTTGCGGACCTCGGTGATGTCCTGGCCGACGCCGCGGAATCCCTGGAACTGGCCGGTGACGTCGATGATCGGATCGCCGGAAAGGCTGATCCAGCGACCGCCGCGTCGTGTCTTCAGCTCCATCTGGAGGTTGGTGAAGGGCTGGCGGGACAACAAGGTCCGGCCCAAGGCGCTGGTGCCGCCAAGCGCCGCCGGAAGCGAATGGCCGATCAGCTGGTTGGCCGAGCGACCTAGCAAGGCAGTCATTCGCGACGAGATATAGACGACCCGGTTCTCGGCATCGACCTGCCAGAGCCAGCCGACGCCGCGATGCTCATATTCCCTGAGCAGCAAGCGGATCGACTCGGCCTGGGTTCGGGCGCCGGCGATGATGTTAAGCTGGCCAAAGGTCCAGCGGGTCAGCCTCGTGACACCGAACACGCCGGCGCAGGCGACCAGGAGGAAGGTCAGGCCGATCTTCGGATCGAGCGATCCCGAACCGAAATAGAAAGCGACGCAGAAAGCGGCGCTCAGGGTCACGATCCACGCGATCGAAGCCGCCGGTATGGCCGACAGAGCGATCGCCACCGTGATCATCGCCGCCAGCGCGCCGCCGATCACGACTTGCTCCAGAGGGGGCTGAGTAGCGAAAGCATATGTGGGAAGGGCCGCCCACAATACGGCCAAAGCGACCGCCTCGAAGACGGCTATCCACCGGGAGGAGGGCCGCGCCGTCCGGCTGCCGGCCCCGGCCGCCAGCTCGAGCGCTCGGCGACAGGAAATCCAGTTGGCGCCGGTGACCAGGGCCACCCAGCCGACGACCAGTTCGGCCTGGACGGTTTCGTAGAGCGCCCAGGCGACGACCAGGGCGCCAAGCACAGCGGTAACGGCGAAAAAGGGAGCGAACAAAGCGCGCGCCTCGACCTGGCCGTTGTGAAGATGGGCTTCGCGGAGCCGCTCCCCCGCGCCGTCTAGCGCGAGCGGAACGCCAGTCTCGTCCGCCGCTTCATGGGCGTCCGTGGGGGCATCGACTGGAACCGGTGCGTGATACATCAAATGCGGGCGCTTCTGATCGTGATGCGCCGGTCTAGCCGCAGAGTTTTGATGGAACGTTAAGTTTGCCGGCCCTTCAGGTTAATTTCGCCCGCGAAACCCGGGATTTTGTCCCCTTTCGGGACGGAAAAAGCGGAGCGGCTTTAGGTCCCGCTTGCGTTCACCGTCTCGTCCACCGTTCCGGTGGTGACGCTGTGATAGCCCGGCCTGGCGCGCGCGTAGATCCGCCGGGCGATCGGCTGCCCCCATTCACCTTCGCCCATCAGGGTCTCGAACAAAGGCGCGACGAACTTACGGCGGCCCATCCGGAGCAGGAATTGCTCGGCGGCGGGAACCGCCGGCTCGTAACGATTGGCCAAGGCGAGCTGCAGCCAGGCGAAGAGCACTTCGGCATTTCCGCTCCGGGTGAGACCGAACGCCTGGTCGAGCTGCGCGAGCCGCGGAATCGGCAATTCGCGCGGCAGCGAATTGACGAAGCGAAGCCGCTCCGCCGTGGTCCAGTTCGAATAAGGGATGCCGGCGGTATTTCCGTTGGCCTTGTAGGCGTTCACCGCAGAATCGACGGCGGCGAAGGCCTGCGGATCGGGCCGGGCGGCATTGTCCGGAAGACCAGGCTGATAGACCCAGCGATCGAGCTGAAGCCTTCGCTCGAGCGCCTGGTCGCCGCGGACGAGATTGGCGCGAAGGTCGGCCAGGAACCGCGCCGAGGTCATCGGCTGGAAGGCGTGCCGGTCGAAATAAGAGCGAAGATAGGTGTCCCACTTCTCGCGGCCGACGATCCGCTCGATGGTCCGAAGGAAGATCGAACCCTTGTCGTAGACGATGCCGCTCGAGCCTTCGTCAGGATTGTCGCTGGCGTGAAGCCGGGTCGCGGGCGAATCCCGGCCCGATTCCGCGAACGCGCTCTCCATCTCGGCCCAGCTCAACGCCGCTTCCTGCGCCGCCCTTTGCTCGCCGTAGAGCGCCTCCATGATCCGGTTCTCGAAATAAGAGGTGAAGCCTTCGTTGAGCCAGCCGTCGCTCCACACCGCGTTGGTGACGAGATTGCCCGACCAGCTGTGCGCGAGCTCGTGCGCGACCAGTCCTACCAGGCTCTTGTCGCCGGCGATGAAGGTGGGCGTCAGGAAGGTCAGAGTGGGATTCTCCATCCCGCCATAAGGGAAGCTGGGCGGGAGCACGAGCAGGTCGTAGCGGCCCCAGCGATAGGGGCCGTAGAGCCGTTCGGCGGCCTCAACCATGCGCTCGGTGTCGGCGAGCTCGCGCGCCGCCGCTTCGAGCATGACCGGCTCGGTCCAGACGCCGGTGCGCGGGCCAAGCTCGCGAAAGGCGAGATCGCCGGCGGCGATGGCGATGAGATAAGGCGCGACCGGATGGTCCATCTTGAAGCGGAAGGCGCGCCGCCCCTCGCCCGCCGGCTCGCCCTCGGGCGTCAGCCGCTCGCCGGACATCACCACCTTCAACGGCTCCGGAGCGGTGATCCGGGCTTCCCAGGTCTGGCGAATTCCGGGGCTGTCCTGGGTGGGGATCCAGGTCCGGTTGAGGATCGCCTGGCCCTGGCTCAGCAGATAAGGGTGACGCTTGCCGGCGGTCTGGTCCGGAGTCAGCCATTGCAGGGCTTCGGCGTCGGCGCCCGAGCGGTAACGGATCGCGATCTTGCGCGCGTCGCCGATGCGCACCGACAAAGGCTGGCCGCGTCTCTCGTCGCCCTGGCCCAAAGCATATTGGAGCGGCCGCCCTTCGCCGTCGGTAATGGCCTCGATCTCGAGCCCCTTGGAATCGAGGATGATCTCCTCGGCGCCCTCGGCCGCCTGAATGTCCAGGGTCGCGGTTCCGCTCATCCTCTTCGCCTCGAAATCGGCGGCGAGATCGAGCGCGACGTGGGTGACGCGGGCCACCTGAGGTTGGGCGAAGCTCTGCGTGTCCTTAGCGTCAGGCGTCGTCAGGATCGGCGCTACCATCCGCTCGCCTGGCTCAGCGGCCGTTTCCGTCTGCGCGTTGCCGCTTTGGACATTGCAGGCGGCGAGCAGGAACATGGCAACGAGAATGAGGCGATTCATCTGGGACTCCTGTGCGGGAGGCCCGGTTAGAAGAACGAAGCCCGGATGCAAAGAGTCTAGCGGCGAGCCGGTCCGAGAACGGACGTCAGCGGCTTCGAACAACCGGGAAAGGGCTGCCCCGGCCGTCGCGCAATTGCTCCGGCGTACCCCTCAGCCGTCACCCTGAACTTGTTTCAGGGTCCAGTTCGCCACCCGCGTCGCGGCTCGTGGCTGGATGCTGAAACAAGTTCAGCATGACAAGGGAGGGAGCCCGCCCAGCCCTTTCAGGCAAGGTGGGCGGCTTGGAAAGACACTGGCCCCGCCCGGGCTGGATCGCCAGCGGGCAGGAAGGAGGTGGGGGAGGGCCTAAAGCGTCTTTCCCTTCTAAAAGACCCTCGCCCCGAGCCGGATGCCCTTAACGGAGGTGGACGCAAAGTTCCACCCCCTTGGAATCATTTGAAATAGCTTTGCATCCGGGTCGACTGGGTCGATTCCGGCGCCTGTTTCTCGGGCCTGATCTTCGGCGCCGGGCGCATCGCCGCCCGCTCGGCGGCCTCGGCGCCATGGGTGGCGAGCTTCTGATAGGCGCCGTGGGCGCGCTTCAGCCGCGAGCGCTCGGATTCGCTCTTGGCTTCGCCGAGCTCGACCAATGTCGCGGCGGCCTTCGCCTGATATTCTTCGGGCGTCGCCATGTTTCTGATCCTCATGTGGAAAACGGGATCGTGTCCCGATCGCTTCCGCGATGGGCGCTTTGGGGCCAGAGGGCAACCTTTATCGCTTTTTGCCGATCGATCGGGATCCGGTCGCGCGTCGAGGATCGCGTAATCAGGCAGTCAGGAAAAGCGCTCGAGCGGCGGTGACGTCACAGCGAAGTTGACGAAGTTTACGGTACGTCCGCTCTGCGCCCGCCCGCCGGCGAAGTTCACGAAGTTACACCACGTCCGCAACGAAACCCGTCCCCTTCCGCCGCACGCTCGCACCGCTCTGCCAAGGTGGCGCATCTGTCATTAACGATTTGAAATAGCCGCAGAATCGCGAAGCGAGAACATAGCATGAACAAGAATTCGTGGGAAGAGCCTGCTTGTTCTGCCGGACAGCGACTTAAAGGCAGCCCTCGACATATTGGATGCTCGGACCGCCGGCATGGATCATCGCGACCTTATTGTCCTGGCCGATCTCGTAGCGGATGCCGCGCGAGTCCGGGGGCGAGGAGGAGAAAGACTGGGCGCAAGCGCCTGGTCAGAGATTGGAAGAGAGTCGTGTAGAGCAAGAGTGTAGATCAGG
>DAINCA010000134.1:0-5374 GCA_036732645.1 Allosphingosinicella sp. | reverse complement strand
CTATTTTTTCAGGTTCAGGGGTTTAAACGCAAGACATCTCCCGCTGGTACATCATCCACTCTTATTCCGGATTCGAGAATAAGGTCCGCGACCAGATCATGGCCGAGGCGACCCGTCTGGGGCTCGATCAGCTCGTCGAATCCGTCGAGGTGCCGACCGAGAAGGTGACCGAGGTCCGCCGCGGCAAGAAGGTCACGTCCGACCGCAAGTTCTTTCCCGGTTACGTACTCGCCAAACTGGCAATGAACGACGACGTCTATCACCTCGTCAAGAACACGCCGAAGGTGACCGGATTTCTCGGCAGCAGCGGCAAGCCGCAGCCGATCAGCGACGCCGAGGCGGCGCGGATCCTCAACACCAAGGACGAGGCGGCCGCGGCCGCTCCGAAGCAGAAGATCAGCGTCGACTATGAGATCGGCGACAATGTGAAGGTGCTCGACGGCCCCTTCGCGAGCTTCAACGGCATCGTCGAGGAACTCGATTTCGATCGCGGCCGGGTCAAGGTGGGCGTGTCGATCTTCGGCCGCGCCACGCCGGTGGAGCTGGAGTTCGAGCAGGTCGAGCTGGTCAAATAGGCCGCTCGATCGAGGCACTGAACGGCAAGGGCCGGGGCGAAAGCTCCGGCCTTTTGCATTTGCGGGGTGTCGTGGCGGAAGGGCGGATCCGCAGGAAACGGCGTGGCCCACAAATGGTAAGCCCCGCCAGTTTGACCTGGCGGGGCTCCTTGAAAGCTCTTTCCCGAAGGTTGAAGCTTCCAAATCCATTCAATCTTTCGATCGTTTGGACAATGACAGAACCCACCGCCGCGTAACCTGTTCCATGCCTGAATCGGAAAGCTGTGGATAAGTTAAGTTATTTTCTCGCTGGCAATTGGGCGGCGTTCGTCGGCCCTCCCCGCGACAGGCAAAATTGCTTTCGCAAACATTTGGCGCTTCGGCCGTTCTGCGGGAGCCGCCGCCATGAGGCGGCATTCGGGAAGGTCAAGGCAAGGAGGCCGAATTGCGCGACGGAGTCTTGAGCAAGGGTGACGATCGCTCCGAGGCCGAAGCCGAGTTCAAGCGGGCGGTCACGGACATCTTCGAAGGCCGCTGCAAGGCGGCGTGGCTTAGCGGCAGCTTCGTCTATGATGGCGCGAAGCCCGGCCGAAGCGACATCGATGTCGTCGTCGTGATGGACGAAAAAGTCGCCTTCCCCGCCGACGACGAAACGCTGGAACGGATCCGGCACTTCATCGACGTCTATCTCGAGGTTCATGCCCGCCTCGGTCTCGATCCCGATCTTGAATTTCCGGCCGAATATGTCGTCCCTGAAGCGATCGGCGAGGCCATAGAATGGCGCGGCCTGGCTTTGAACGGGGCGGTGGCGGAGGCGTTCCCGCCGGTCGAGGACCCCAGTTACTGGATCGCCCGGCCCGACCGCTGGTTCAACGCCTGGCTCAGCGAGACCGCCTTCAGCCGCTTCCTTGCCGGCGATCCGGCCTATCACGACGCTTCCAAATTGGGCGCGTGGAAGACGATCCTTAAGTTCCTCCTGCTCCGCTTCGACGACAGACCTTTGGGCCTCGACGACTTCTGGCCGGGGCTCGCGCAATTCGGAGTCAAGCCGAGCTACCAGCCTTTCTGGCCAGCCGAGCGTCTTTGGGTGCAGCGCGCGCTTGCCGAGCTCGAGATGGAAGGCTTCGCCCTGCGAGCCGGCGATCGGGTGACGCCCGAACGTGAGGCGCTTGGGCGATGGGAGAAAAAGTTGCAGGCGGCGATCGCGGCTAATCGAAGCACCGGGCCTTTGCTCCTTCCCCCTGATTTGCATGCTCAGATCGGCGCTTATGCAGCGCAACGATGGGAAAAGCTGGATTGCGGAGCGTTCGTGGCGAATTGAGCGCCAGCGCAAGGCGCGATTTCGGCCGGCGGCTTTTGCCAACATTTGGCGGCAATCGCGGCGGTCTTTTGCCCCTTACCGTGCCCGCGCGAAACTAAGTCCCTGAAATTACGCGATCCCTCGAAACTGGCACGGCTCGTGCTGAGGAAGAGACACAAGCGGGCCCCGTCGGCCCGATCCGTAAAGGGAGCCACGAAATGCCTTTTTCCGACAACAACGTCTTCGCCCGCGACGATACCTTCTTCGGAGTCTGCCAGGCGATCGGTGACGATCTTGGCTTCAACGCCAATTACCTTCGGATCGCCTTCGCCTTGCCGCTCCTCTACGCGCCGCTTGCGACGATCGCAGCCTATCTCGCTTTGGCGGTCGTGGTTTTCGCGATCCGCCTGATCGTTCCCGATCCGCGCCTTGCGGCGACCGCCGAGACGAACGAGGTCGAGGAAATGGCCGAAGTCGAGGCCAAGGAGATGGAGCCGATGCCTATCGCAGCCTGAGGGATCGGTTGTCGGTCGCCCGCGTTCTGAAGGGCGCCGGGCCTTCCCGGTGAAGGTGAGGTTCGGAAAGTGGCGGTTGTTCCATCGGGGACAAGCCGCCCTTTCGCCCCCTCCCGGAAGCGAGGCCTGCGGCGCGTCACATGAAATCCGGCATCATCTTTCCACGAGCCGTAGCGGCCGCCGAACCAGTGGCCTCGGGCAGGAACCTGCTCAGCCGCCTCCTGACGGTGCGGGTGGCAGGACAACTTGTCCGCAACACCGTCGTCAGCACCTTCTGCTTCGCCTTCGACCTGCTCCTGCTCTGGGGGTTCGTCGAATATGCCGGAATGAACAAGCTGATCGCCGCGGGGATAGCGTTCCTGATCGCAACGTCGCTCCATTATGCCTTCGCCCACGGCTGGATCTTCAAGGGGACCGAGCAGGCGATCGGCAGAGGTTATGCCTGGTTCCTCGTCAACGCCCTCGTCGGGCTGTTGCTCACGATCGCCCTGTTCTGGGCGTTCATGGCGATCGGCCTCCATTATCTCATCGCCCGAGTGATCGCCTCGGTCTTCGCCGGTCTGTCGGTATTCCTGCTCAACGCCGTGCTCAACTTCCGAAGCGTCTAGCCTCGCTGCCGCCACGCGAAGCTCTTCCCCTTCGCCGCATCTTGCTTTATGGCGCCCCGCTTCCGACCTTGTGGTGGGAAGAGTCCAACGCAATCGTGGTGGATTCATGCGGGAGGCGCCGATGGCGCCGCTTGGACCGCTAAACTTGAACCGGGCGGAGCGTTCAAAGCGCTTCGCTCAGCAACAGAGTGAGAAAAATGGCGAAGAAGATAACGGGCTATATCAAGCTCCAGGTGCCTGCGGGCGCCGCCAATCCGTCGCCGCCGATCGGCCCTGCTCTGGGTCAGCGCGGCGTCAACATCATGGAATTCTGCAAGGCTTTCAACGCCCAGACCGGCGATCAGGACAAGGGCACGCCCTTGCCGACCGTGATCACCGTCTATGCCGACCGAAGCTTCTCGTTCGAGACGAAGACTCCGCCGGCCTCCTATCTGCTGAAGAAGGCTGCCCGGATCCAGTCGGGCTCGAAGGAGCCGGGCAAGGTGGGCGCCGGCCGAATCACGCGCAGCCAGCTGCGCGAGATCGCCGAAGCGAAGATGAAGGACCTGAACGCCAACGACATCGACGCCGCGGCGAAGATCATCGAAGGCAGCGCCCGCGCGATGGGCCTCGAAGTGACGGGGAGCTAAGGTCATGGCGAAACTCAGCAAGAGACAAAAGAAGATCGCCGAGACCGTCGACACGATGAAGCTTTACGGCGTCGACGAGGCGATCGAGGTGGTCAAGGCCAATGCCACCACCAAGTTCGACGAAACGGTCGAGATCGCGCTCAATCTGGGCGTCGATCCGCGCCATGCCGACCAGATGGTGCGCGGAGTCGTCACCCTTCCGGCCGGAACCGGCAAGGATGTCCGGGTGGCAGTATTCGCCCGCGGCGCCAAGGCCGAGGAAGCGACGGCGGCCGGTGCGGACGTGGTCGGCGCCGAGGATCTGATGGAGACGATCCAGGGCGGAACGATCGATTTCGATCGGGTCATCGCCACGCCCGACATGATGGGCGTCGTCGGTCGTCTCGGTAAGGTGCTGGGCCCCAAGGGCCTGATGCCGAACCCGAAGCTCGGCACGGTGACGATGGACGTGACCAAGGCGGTCAAGGACGCCAAAGGCGGCCAGGTGGAGTTCCGGGTCGAAAAGGCCGGGATCATCCACAGCGGAATCGGCAAAGCGAGCTTCTCGAACGAGGATCTGCGGCGCAATTTCGACGCTTTCGTCGATGCCATCGTTCGGGCGAAGCCGGCCGGTGCGAAAGGCAAATATGTGAAGCGGGTGGCGATCAGCTCCTCGATGGGACCGGGCATCAAGCTCGATGTCGCCGAAGTCGCAGCCGTCTGACCTGGTTCAGCCGCGAAATAAAAAAAGGGCCGGCGCGAAAGCTCCGGCCCTTTTTTGTTCCTGCGAGACCGTCAGCCTCCGGTCTGTTGATCGACCATGTCGCCGATCAGCATGCCGCGGTGGCTTGAAGCCTCGCGGTCGAGAGGGAGACGATAGAGCGCGCGAAGGAAGGATTGATCCTGGGCGGTGAGGCGGCGCGGCGCATTCGAACTCGTGAACAGGCTCAGTATCGAGCCCTGCGGAGCGAAATTGGCCGACCTGATTTCCGCCAGAGCGACAAGGGCCGCATAAGCCGCGACCGCATTGAGGGGCATGCCGACGACGGCATTTTCGTCGATCACCACGCTCGCGCTGTTCAGGACTCGCTGCGATAGAGTGCTGATCGTGCTGCTTTCGTAATGCATCAGGGTCGGCATATCGCCGCCGAAATCGGATCCTGCTCCCGAACCGGTATGTGTCGCCGGCGTGTTTTGGCCAGCCGATCCCGCGCCAGAACTCCCCGCCGTCCCATGCCTGCCAATAGTTCTGGTCGTGTACCACCAGCGGATCGGCGCCGAGCCGGTCATGAGCGCGTCGCGTGCCGTAGGCCGGACTTCCGCCAGGCGAGCGGGCGAACGGCGGCGGACTTCGTCCATCAACGCAGTAGGGCTCGGCGCGAAAGTCACGACGACGTTCGAGTCGCAGGATTCCGCCGCGACCGGCACCCCGGACTCAATTGCGATCCGCCTGATCATGGCTTCAGCGGCTCGAGCCCCGGCCTCGCTTACGCCCAGGACGCGAGGACAGACCGGCTGGACCCAGCGCGCGGCCGGCGTCGCCCCATTCGCAACGCCGGTGCCGCGGACGAACGCGCTCACGCGCTCACGTACGTCCCGCTCGGACACGGGATTTCCGGGAACGACGATCGGGTTCTGCGAGTCGGCCAACGATGGGCCTTGGGCCGCGGTCAGGGTGAGACCCAGGCCCAAAGCGATCAACGCCCTGCGGTGAGTATTTCGAAGCAAAGTGGGGCCGATCTTCATCATAGCGCCCTCCCTTCTGGTGCCGCCGGTCGCTGGCGGTCCT
>DAINCA010000133.1:0-5377 GCA_036732645.1 Allosphingosinicella sp. | reverse complement strand
AGTAGCTAAGTGATGTCCCTTAGTGATCGCTGACAAGCCAGCTTTATTGAGGGATCTCCTTCCGTCGGCAAACTGAACGGGACTTCGATGTTCAAGAGCATCCTCGTTGCGATCGATCTGGAAGACCCGACCTCCTGGTCGCGGGTCGTGCCGATCGTCCTTCCGCTGGCGCGCTCCAGCGGGGCCCGTCTCACCCTTGCGACGGTGATCACTCAACATAGCCTGGACCAGCAATGGTCGCCCGCGGCCTATCGGGAAAATATCGAATTGGCGCGCGTGCGTTTGTGCAGCCTGGCTGACACATGCGGTGATCTGCCACGCGAAGTCGTCGTCGCCGATGGTAGAGTCGGTCCGGAGATCCTCGAGATGGCCCGCGGCGCCGAGGCCGATCTCATCGTCATCGCCTCCCACCCGCCGGGTCTTCGCGACTACGTGTTGGGTGGCAACGCGTCATACATCGTCAGCCGAGCGTCTTGCTCGGTGCTGGTCGTCCGGGAGTGACTCTCGATAATCGGGAGCCCGATGGATGAAGCGCGTCGTTCCTGACGAACGGCGGGCATTACTGCTGAAGGCGCCCGAACAGGGCCTTTCCGAAGCCGAAGCCTCGGCATCGGCGCTTCAATTCGGAAACAACCGGATTGCCGAACACCCGCCCAGCTCGGCGGCAAAGCTGGCGAGGCAGACTCTCGCTGACCCGATGATCTGGTTCCTGCTCGCAACGAGCGCGATCTTTGGCCTGATCGGTCAATATACGGACATGACCGTCCTGCTCGCGGCCATTGCGCCCCTGGTGGGAATGGACCTCTATCTCCACCGTCGTACCCAGGCCTCGATCGAGGGTTTGCGAAGCGTGCTCGCGACCAAGGCGACCGTCGTTCGGGACGGTGCCGAGCGAGTGGTCGGCGCCGACTCGTTGGTGCCTGGCGATCTCGTTCGCGTCGGCGCCGGCGAATCCTTTCCGGCGGACGGGATCATCGTCTCCGGGACTCGGCTCCAGGCGGAGGAATCGTCACTGACCGGAGAGGCCTATCCGGTGGTGAAGCGTCCGCTGACGTCATCGACGGAACCGGGAGAGGAATCCTGGGTCTTCGCGGGCACTCGACTCTTGACCGGTTCCGCCGAGATCCGCCTGATCTATACCGGAAGCGACACCGTCTACGGAGAAATTGTCCAGGCCGCGGTGAGCGGCCCTTCCGGACTGACTCCGCTTCAGCGGTCGGTCGCCTCTTTGGTGAAGATCCTGCTCGGCGTCGCGATCCTTATCTGCCTGCTTCTGGCGGCGGTCCGGCTATGGCAGGGTTATGGCCTGGTCGACGCCTTCCTCAGCGCGGCCACGCTGGCGGTGGCGGCGATTCCCGAGGAATTTCCCGTCGTCCTGACCTTCTTCCTGGGCGTCGGCGTCTATCGGCTGGCGCGGGCGAAGGCTTTGGTCCGGCATGGAACCGCGGTCGAGAATGTCGGCCGGATTTCCGTGATCTGCACCGACAAGACAGGGACCATCACCGAAGGCAAATTGGTCTATCGCGAAGGGGTCCCGGTCGCCGGTGTTACGAGCGATCGCTTGCTTGAAATCGCCGCACTGGCAAGTCGGATCGACTCCAGCGATCCGCTGGACTTGGCCATTCTCGCCACGGCGGCGCCGATCGCGGCGGATTACGAAAGGCTTGCGGTCTATCCCTTCACCGAAGACCGCCGCCGCGAAACGGCGAGTTGGCGTCGGGGCTCGGGATCGATCGTCATGGCGGTCAAGGGAGCGCCGGAGACGATCTTCGCCGCCTGCGGTCTCGGCGCCTCCGATCTCGCTCACTGGCAGCGACTTGCCGGCAACGTCTCCGCCAAAGGCGAAAAGGTGATCGCCTGCGCCTGGCGGGATCTCGACGTCGAGCCGGGCGAAGAGCCTGGTGACGGCTTCTGCCTGGCGGGGCTGATTTCGATCACGGACCCGATCCGTCCGGCGGTCCGCCAGGCGGTGGAAGAAGCGCGGGCGGCCGGGATTCAGATCGTGATGGTAACCGGCGATCACCCCGAAACGGCGGCGGCGATCGCCCGCGAGGCCGGAATCTCCGATACGCCGATGGTGATCCTTGGCGACGACCTCGCCGATACTCTGAATTCCCTGAGCGAGGACCGGCTGCGCGAGCTTTCGGTCGTCGCCCGAGCCACGCCGGCGCAGAAGGTCCTTCTGGTGGAAGCGCTTCGCAGCACGGGTCGGCTTGTCGCCGTGACGGGCGACGGCGTCAACGATGCGCCGGCCCTTCGGGCCGCGGACGTCGGCATAGCCATGGGGCTTCGCGGCACCCGGACGGCCCGCGAGGTCAGCGCCATCGTCCTCATGGACGACAATTTCGGAACCGTGGTGACGGCCATCGCGGAGGGGCGGCAGCTCTTCGCCAACCTTCGGCGCAGTTTCGCCTTTCTTCTGATGATCCATCTTCCTCTGGTCTCGACCGCCGCTCTCGTGCCTTTTCTCGGATATCCCTTGCTCTATCTGCCGGTGCACATCGTCTGGCTCGAGCTCCTCATTCATCCCGCCGCGATCCTGGGCTTCCAGCAGAAAGCGGATGGCCGGCTAGAGGGGACGGACGGCGGGGGTGGCCGTGCCTTCTTCGGCCGGGGCGAATGGGCGGTGATCGCGGCGACCGGCACTTCTATCGCGGCCGCCATATTGATCACCTTCATTCTCGCGATAGAAGCCGGTTTCGGCGCCGACCATGCGCGATCCATGGCTTTGGTCGCCCTGGTCACGAGCCTCGCTTTCTTGCTCCTGGCGCTCACCGGCATGAGATTCTGGTTTCCGATCTCGCTGGCCGCTGCCGCCGTCGCCAGCGCCTTTTTCCTGGTCCAGATCGGGCCGCTCGCTTCGGTCTTCGACCTTCATCCGCTGCCGCTGGCCGACTGGTTCATCGCCGCTGCAGCCGGCGCGGCACCCGCCTTGGGAGCCTGGTTCTTTCGAACAGGTTCAAGCCTGATCGCAGGCCGCCGCCGCGACAGCTGAGCGCTGAAGAGGCGGAACCAGCCTCGACGGCGAGCCCCGGGCCTTGTCGATCTCGGCAAGGAGGCGCAGGATGAGGCGTCCTTCTGCAGGAGAGCAGCGATGGCGGACCCCCTTCGAAAGCGAATCTGGGCCAAAAGGCTTACCTGGCTCGCGGTTCTCGTCTGTTTCGGGTCGGTACTGGCGGCCTTGATCGCGGCCATCGGCAGCGGCCAGAACTGGTGGCATTTCCGGAGCGGCTTCGGCGTACTGCGTTACGCTTTCTATGCGGCCGGCGCCGGGATCGTCATCGCGATCATCGCCTTGATCGCCGCCCGGCGTTCCCGCTCGCGGCTGATCCTCTCTAATGTCGCCGCCATCCTCGTTGCCGCCGGCTTCCTCCTCTTTTTGGGCCTCCAGGTGCGGACCGCCCGCTCGGTTCCGGCGATCCACGACGTCACCACCAATCTCGAGGATCCGCCGCTCTTCTATCGGACCCAGATCCGGGCCGACAATCTGGAGAATGTGCCGGTCGAGGGTCGGCCCGATCTGGAACCGCTGCCGCCTGAAGAAAGGTGGCGCGCGCTCCATCGCGAAGCTTATGGCGATCTCGCCACCGTCCGCGTGCCGTGGGACGTGCCCGAGACGGTTCGTCGGGCCCGCGCTCTGGCCGCCGATCGCGGCTGGGAGATCGTCTCGACCGACGATCGCGGGATCGTCGAGGCGGTCGACACCAGTCTCTTCTTCCGGTTCAAGGACGACGTCGTCATCCGGGTGCGGCGCGCGCCAGGCGGCGGCTCATTGGTCGACATGCGTTCGATCAGCCGGGTCGGGGTCAGCGACGTCGGCGTCAATGCGAAAAGGATCCGAAGCTTCCTCGCCGACCTTCGCGAGGGCTGACGCGCGCCAGCTGTGACAATTGAAACCTTTCTGCCGCTCGCGCGGAATGGAGGCGTAACGATCCGTGGCTAATCGTCCTTCGTCACTTTGGCGGAAGGCACGAACATGTCACCCGAACGGATCCGGATCGTCAGGCGCAGCTTCCAGTCGGTCGCCGCCGCGCGCGACGCCGCCGCGGCCGCCTTCTTCGATCATCTGTTCGGGATCGATCCGGCGCTTCGTCTTTTCTTCCCCGGCGATCTCCGCCGCCGCGGCGCGAAGCTGGTCAACGCCGTCGGCCTCGTCGTCGAGGAACTTCACCGCCCCCATGTCTTCGTCCCCGCGCTCGAAGCTTTGGCTCTCCGCCTCGCGGCTTCCGGCCTCGAACCATCCGCTTACGATGCGTTCGGCGAAGCCTTGCGCCGGACCGCGCGCAGCCTGCTCGGCCTTGGTTTCAGCTTTGAAGTCGAGTCCGCGCTCGACGAAGCTTATTCAGGGATCCGCGACGTCATGGTCGGCGCCGCCTTTCAGGAGCTCAGGCTGGCCGCCTGATCAATCGGCGCCGGAGGGACGGGGAGGGGTCGCCAGCTCGGCGCATTCCTCGCGCTCGGGACGGCGATCGCAGCGGCGCGCCAGCCGGCCCAGCCGTTCCTCTTCCTCCCGAATCTGCCGGCCTCGGCGCTGGTCGGCCTCGGACTGGCTGGTCGTCGCCGCGTCGACTCCGGCGCTGACCACCTTCACCGGCAAAGTGACGAGATCGACGGCGGTCCGGGCGATGCAGCCCTGAACGAGGAAGGCGAAAGGCAGGAGAAGAAAAGCGCGCATCACCCGAAGCTAGCAGCCAAACTTGGATCCTGCCTGAACATTCTGCCCGTCGGAGCCGCGAATGCGACAGCCGGTTGGTCCGCGCAGCCGCACCCCTCCGTCACCCTGAACTCGTCTCCGCCGCCCTCGATCATCATTCTGGTCGTTTCCTTTGACTCCAGACGGCGAAGTAATTCCGTGACTTCAACCGATTACCGTCACCCTGAACTTGTTTCAGGGTCCAGTCCTCAACCCGCGCTGGGGCTCGAAACTGGATGCTGAAACGAGTTCAGCATGACGGAAAGGGTTTATCGGCCAACCTGGATCCCGCTCGAGCCGCACCCGGCCGAACGAAAAAGGGCGGCCCTTTCGGACCGCCCCTTCGCGTTCGAATTGGTAGAAACTAACGCTTCGAGAACTGGAAGCTGCGGCGAGCCTTGGCGCGGCCATACTTCTTGCGCTCGACGACGCGCGGGTCGCGGGTCAGGAAGCCGGCCTGCTTGACGGCCGGGCGAAGCGCCGGCTCGTAGCGGGTCAGGGCCGTGCTGATGCCGTGGCGAACCGCGCCGGCCTGGCCGGACAGGCCGCCGCCGGAAACGGTGGCGACGACGTCATACTGCTCCTTGCGGTCGGCGATGTCGAACACCTGGTTGATGATCAGGCGCAGCGTCGGGCGCGCGAAATAGACTTCCTGGTCGCGGCCGTTGACCTCGATCTTGCCGC
>DAINCA010000132.1:0-5540 GCA_036732645.1 Allosphingosinicella sp. | reverse complement strand
CCTCGCCGAGCGGCACCTCCTCCGGCATCCAGTGGATCTGCTGCTGGCGCTTCCAGAAATCGAACGCCCAGGGATATTCGAACGGCTTGTACTGCTTGCGGGCTTCGAGGAGGGGCATATTCTTTCTCCGTTCGATCAGATGATCACGAGATCGGCTTCAGGCAGATAGAACGCCAGAATGCACAGGATGGCGGCCGTGACGAAGCCGGCGCCGACGATGAAATAAGGGGCGGGACTGCGTTGCTCGGGCGGCAGTTCCTGTTGCCGCTGGGCCAAGCGCATGCCCATCAGGAAGCTGAAGGCCAGATCGATGGCCGCGAACAGGATGAGGAAGGCGCCCAGGGTCATCGGTCGACCACCTTTTCCCGAACCACCCTGTCCCGATAGACGACGTGGCTCTTGCGTGCGCCGACACCGAACACGCAGATGCCGAGGAAATAGCCGAAATCGTACCAGCCGCCATTGTTGGGCACCGCGTAAACCGAAACATTGTCCATGAAGAGCGACAGGATCCAGGCGATCGGGAAGATGAAGCCGTGCCAAAGCCCGAGGAGAAAGCCAGGAGCCTCCGGCGCCACCGCAGCCGCATTTTGAGTCGCGCAGGCAGCCAGCGCCGCGGCGAGCGCGACAATGAGGGTCGCTCGACCATTGATCGACGGCAAGGCATGCCCGAAGGTCATGCGATCGGCAGTTCGCGAAGGGGCGTAAGGCAGCCGCCGGCGAGCAGAAGAATGCCGATGGTCAGGCCGTAAAAGGCCGCCCGGCGCGCGAGCCGGCCGTCGGCATATTGCGGTGTGCCCCGACCGAAATCCCGCTGCCGAAGCCAGCGAAACAGATTGGCGACGGCGAAGAGGCCTACGAGCAATCCCGCAAGCATCAGCACATGACCCCAGGTGATCGTCTCCGGCATCGGCCGCCTCAGCCGGCGCAGCCGGCGGAGCAGCCGAAGCCGCTCCGCCGGTCCCCCGCCCGGAGGGCGTAGCCGCTCGGAATCACTGGCAGGCCAGGCATTCGTCGTAATCCGTCGTCTGGAGCTGGATTTCCTTGAGGTCCGGCGTGTTGTCGGCCTCGACGCCGCCGGCGAAACCGGCCCGCTGGACGGACTTCGAGCGCAGATAATAGAGGCTCTTAATGCCGAGCTCCCACGCCCGATAATGGAGCATCAGAAGGTCCCATTTGTCGACGTCCGCTGGAATGAACAGGTTCAGCGACTGGGCCTGATCGATATAAGGCGTGCGATCGGCGGCGAGTTCGATCAGCCAGCGCTGGTCGATCTCGAAGCTCGTCTTGAACACGTCCTTCTCCTCGGGCGTGAGGAAGTCGAGATGCTGGACGCTGCCGCCGCGCTCCAGGATCGAGGACCAGACACCTTCGCTGTTCTTCGATTTCTCGATCAGCAATTTTTCGAGGTGCGGATTGCGGATCGAGAAGGAGCCGGACAGGGTCTTGTGCGTGTAGATGTTCGCCGGGATCGGCTCGATGCAGGCCGATGTCCCACCGGCGATGATCGAGATCGAAGCGGTCGGGGCGATAGCCATCTTGCAGGAGAACCGCTCCATGACGCCCTGGTCGGCGGCGTCGGGACAAGGACCACGCTCCGTCGCCAGCAGCATCGACGCCTGATCGACCTGGGCGCGGATATGCTTGAAGATCTTCATGTTCCAGGACTTGGCCATCGCCCCTTCGAACGGCAGGCCGCGAGCCTGGAGGAAGGAGTGGAAGCCCATGACGCCAAGGCCGACGCTTCGCTCGCGCATCGCGCTGTAGCGCGCGCGGGCCATCTCGTCGGGCGCCCGATCGATATAATCGGTGAGCACATTGTCGAGGAAGCGCATCACATCCTCGATAAACATCGGGTCGCCATGCCACTCGTCCCAGGTCTCGAGGTTGAGGCTCGAGAGGCAGCAGACGGCGGTGCGGTCCTGGCCGTGCTGGTCGCGGCCGGTCGGCAGGGTGATCTCCGAACAGAGGTTGGAGGTCGAGACCTTGAGGCCAACGTCGCGCTGATGCTTGGGCATCGAGCGATTCACCTGGTCGATAAAGATGATGTAGGGCTCGCCGGTCGCGAGGCGAGTCTCGACCAGTTTCTGGAACAGGGAACGGGCGTCGACGGTAGCGCGAGCCGAGCCGTCCTTGGGACTCTGCAGCGTCCATTCCGCGCCGTCGCGGACGGCTTCCATGAAGGCATCGGTGATGAGGACGCCATGGTGCAGATTGAGCGCCTTGCGATTGAAATCGCCGGACGGCTTTCGGATCTCGAGGAACTCCTCGATTTCCGGATGGGAGACGTCGAGATAGCAGGCGGCGGAGCCGCGACGGAGCGAGCCCTGGCTGATCGCCAGGGTCAGTGAATCCATCACCCGGACAAAGGGGATGATGCCGCTGGTCTTGCCGTTGAGGCCGACCGCCTCGCCGATCCCGCGGACATTGCCCCAATAGGTCCCGATGCCGCCGCCGCGGGCAGCGAGCCAGACATTCTCGTTCCAGGTGCCGACGATCCCTTCGAGGCTGTCGGAAACCGAATTGAGGTAGCAGCTGATCGGGAGTCCGCGGCCGGTGCCGCCGTTAGACAGGACCGGGGTCGCCGGCATGAACCAGAGCTTCGAGATGTAGTCGTAGAGCCGCTGAGCGTGGGAGGCATCGTCCGCATAAGCCGAAGCGACGCGAACGAACAGATCCTGATAGGTCTCGCCCGGGAGCAGATAGCGGTCGCGAAGCGTGTCCTTGCCGAATTCGGTGAGCAAGGCATCGCGCTCATGGTCCACCTCGAACTTGTGGACGATCGGGTTGACCGACTTCGAATCCCGGACGGCCTTCTTCGCTCCAGCCGCCTTCTCCTCGGTGGCTGCGGCGGGCGCCTCCGCGCTCTTGGCCGAGGCTTCTTCGACCTTGCTCGCGACCTTCTTCGAAGGCGTCTCGACGGTGTCGGTCGTCACGTCGCTCGTGCTCACTTCATGGCTGCCGGACAAGTCCATCACTCTACCCCTCGTTCCCAATTCGTTCTAGTGGGATTCGGCCCACCTTAGGCCTTCGACGAGGGGAGGGGTGGGGTATTTTGGCATTGTCCCCGATATCCACAGAGACACAGCTCGCCCGTTCGACGGCGACAGCCTGTCGAGGGGCACTCCCACAACCTCTAGCGGCTCCCCCTGTGAAGCGCCACTAGCCATAGTGTTTGAAGTCGGATTCAGACGCAAGAGGTAAATGACTGTTTAGCCATCGGTTCGTCGCAACGGCGGTTTTCCGCCACTTTTGCCGGGGGTTGCTGTCACCCGCCGAACGGGCTCTATTTACGTGGCTGGATTGCGGGGCGCTGCCGGTCCTGCAAACCACGAAAATGAAACGCTCGCCGACGCGAATGATCCGAACGAAGGTGTCCGGAAATGACCTTGACGCTCCATGCCCATCCTCTCTCTTCTTATTGCTGGAAGGCGCTGATCGCCTTTTACGAGAAAGCGGCAGAGTTCGAATATCACGAGCTTGATCCCGGCGATCCCGATGCCGCTGCCCGATTCGCCGCATTGTGGCCGATGGCGAAGATGCCGACTTTGGTCGACGACGGGCGGCTGATCGTCGAGACGAGCATCATCGTCGAATATCTGGATCTGAAGCATCCCGAGCCATTCCTGTTGATACCCGAGGATCGGGAGGCGGCGCTCGAGGTGCGGATGCTCGATCGTATTTTCGACAATTACGTGATGACGCCGATGCAGAAGATCGTCTTCAACCGCTTCTGCCCAGCCGAAGCGCGCAACGCTCATGACGTCATGGCGGCGCGGCAGACCATCGAAACGGCTTATGACTGGCTGGAGACGCGGCTGAGGGATCGGACCTGGGCCGCCGGTGAGCCTTTCAGCCTCGCCGACTGCGCGGCGGCGCCGTCGCTTCATTATGCGGAAAAGGTGCAGCCGATGGCGCAACGCTTCCCCTGGCTCGCAGACTATCTCGCCCGCCTGGAGACCCGGCCGAGCTTCGCCCGCGTACTGAAGGAGGCCGAGCCCTACGCCCACATGTTTCCGAAAGGCGAGGACTGACCGGCCCGAGACCCGCGGGCGGAAAGGCTGGAAGAAATTGGGGCCGGCACCTCCGGAGAGATGCCGGCCCCTCCCCCGATACGCTACGCGAGGGAACCCGAGATAACTGGAGCCCGGAGGGAATGCCTCCAGGCTCGACCTCCTATTGCCTTGATTCGATTGAGCCTTGCCTGAATGCCGGCGTTATCCGCGGTTAAGCTGCCGCTTCTGCTTGACAGGCGGTAGCCCGCTCGGAATGGCCAATGGCCCGCCATTATCGAGGCCGAACCGGACATGGCGCATGAGGTGAGCTTTCGGGAGGCGGCCCGTACCTGGTGGCGGATCGCCTTGCTCAGCTTCGGCGGTCCGGCCGGTCAGATCGCGGTGATGCACAGGATCCTCGTTGAGGAAAAGAAGTGGATCGGCGAACGCCGTTTCCTCCACGCGCTCAATTTCTGCATGCTTCTGCCGGGTCCCGAGGCACAGCAGCTCGCGACCTATATCGGCTGGCTGCTCCACGGCGTTCGCGGCGGTCTCGTCGCCGGAATCCTTTTCGTGATACCGGGCCTGGTCGCGATCATGGCCTTGTCGTGGCTCTATTTCGCGTTCGGCAACGTCGCCCCGGTCGAGGCCCTGTTCTTCGGCCTCAAAGCCGCGGTTCTTGCCATCGTCCTCGATGCGGTTCGCCGGATCGGCGCCCGTGCCCTCACCAATCGGACTCTTGTCGTCGTTGCCGCGGCCGCCTTCGTCGCCATCTTCTTCTTCGCGGTCCCCTTTCCCCTGATCGTGCTGTCAGCCGCGCTCATTGGCTTTGGCTCGGGAAAGACCGGCTCCACGGCTTTCACCGCCGGAGCGCACGGAGCAGCTGGCGCCGAAGCCGATCTCGAAAGCGCGCTCGGCGAAGACCTTCCCGACCATGCACAGCCAAGCTGGCGTCGGACCGCATGGATTGGCGGGATACTCCTTCTTCTCTGGCTCCTGCCGGTCATCATTATCGTGCTACTGCTCGGGACCGACGACGTTTTTGCGGAAATCGGCCTGTTCTTCTCGACGATGGCCGTGGTGACGTTCGGCGGAGCCTATGCGGTTCTTGCTTACGTCGCCCAGCAGGCGGTCGAGACCTATGGCTGGCTTCAGCCCGGCGAGATGCTCGACGGTCTGGGCCTCGCCGAGACAACGCCCGGACCCTTGATCATGGTGACGCAATTCGTCGGTTTCCTCGGTGCCGCCCGCCAGGGCCACGGGATCGACCCCATCCTGGCCGGCACTCTTGGCGGGCTCCTCACGACGTGGGTCACCTTCGTTCCCTGCTTTCTCTTCATCTTCGTCGGCGCGCCGTTCAGCGAGCGTCTTCGCGGCAATCGCTTGCTCAGCGCGGCGCTCACCGCCATCACTGCTGCCGTCGTCGGCGTCATCCTCAACCTGGCGCTCTGGTTCGGGCTCCATACCCTTTTTCATAGTGTCACCGAGGTCCGCTTGGGCCCAGTTCGGTTCGACGCTCCCCTGCTCGAAACGATCGACCTCGCG
>DAINCA010000131.1:0-5607 GCA_036732645.1 Allosphingosinicella sp. | reverse complement strand
CCCGATAGTGTTGGTGGTGGCGAAGAGGCGGAACCAGGGGTTGGGACGGATGACCCGGTTCTGGTCGAGCAGCGTCAGCTTCCCCTCGGTCTCGAGCACGCGCTGGATGACGAACATCACGTCCGGCCGGCCGGCGTCATATTCGTCGAACACCAGGGCCACTGGGTGCTGCAGCGCCCACGGCAACAGGCCTTCGCGGAACTCGGTGACCTGCTGACCATCGCGAAGGACGATGGCGTCGCGGCCGACAAGGTCAATGCGACTGATGTGGGCGTCGAGGTTGATGCGGATCATCGGCCAGTTCAGCCGCGCCGCGACCTGCTCGATATGGGTCGACTTGCCGGTACCGTGATAGCCCTGGACCATTACCCGGCGATTCTTGGCGAATCCGGCGCAGATCGCGAGCGTCGTGTCGGGATCGAAGACATAAGCCGGATCGAGATCCGGAACCCGTTCGTCCGCTTCGGAGAATGCGGGAACCTCCATGTCGCTGTCGATGCCGAACAGGTCGCGCACCTTGGCCATCTTGTCCGGAGCGTCCATCACCGGCGCCGATCGGCTTTCCGGATTCGCATTGGGTATGTCTGCCATTTTCCGTCTTTCGTTCAGGCGAAGGCGGGCCTGCTCTTGAGTGCCGTATAAGCCTCTATCACGGCCTGCAACGCTTTCTCATGGGTCCGGTCGCCGCCATTATGATCGGGGTGGTAGCGCCGGAGCAACTCGGCATAACGGTTCCGAAGCGCCCGGCGGTCGGCGTCGAGGTCGAGTTCGAGGACGCGCAGATGCCGACGATCGCTTTCGCTGATCTCGCGGCCGTCCTTGCGCTGCTGCGGCTGGCGCGGCCTGAAGCGGGCGCCGATCGCGTCGAGCGGGTCGACGAAATCGGCCCAGCGCGGCCCCGGCGAGCCGTTGACGGCGAAGGCGCGGGTCTCCCGCTCCCAGCCGCCATACGGGCCCTGGGCATCCGCGATCTCGTCCGGGCTCATGCCGGTGAAATAATTATAGTCCGAATTGAACAACCGGACATGGTCGAGGCACAGCCAGCGCCATTCGCCCGGCCCATCGAAGCTCGGGCGCCGGCTCCCGGGCGCGCGAAATTCTCCGGCTTCGTCGCAGCCGGGATGGCTGCAGGCCTGGGTCTTGCCCTCGACCCGGCCATGGAACCTCGACTGCTTCTTGCCCGCACTCGCCAACATCAACTCCCATTGCAGATCCAACCCCCTTATATAGGCCGGATGAGCCCTGCTTTAACCGGACCGGTCGCCGCCGAAATCGACCAACGCCTGCGCGAAGCGCTCGCTCCTTCGCATCTTCGCGTGATCAACGACAGCGACAGCCATCGCGGCCATGCTGGCCATGACGGCAGCGGCGAAAGCCACTTCACGGTCGAGATCGAGGCGCCCGCTTTCGCGGGCATGAGCCGTTTGCAGCGGCAGCGCGCGGTCAACAATGCGCTCGGCGACCTGCTTCGAGATCGGATCCACGCTCTGGCGATTCGCGCCTCCGCCCCCGGCGACTGAGTGGCACCCCCGTTCCCTTTGATTTGCGCCTCGGCAGGCATGGTCGCAAGGGCCGGCTGCGGCTAGGAGGGAAAAATGGCGGACGATCTCTTCCTGCAGACCCTGAACGCGAGCACCCACGATCTTGGCGGCTTCAAGGTTCATCGCACCTTGCCCCACCGCGAGCGAACGACGATCGGTCCGTTCATCTTCTTCGACCAGATGGGGCCGGCCAGGCTTCCGGAAGGCGGCGGAATGGACGTCCGGCCTCACCCGCACATCAATCTGGCCACCGTCACTTATCTGTTCGCCGGCACGATCGACCATCGCGATTCGCTCGGCACCGTCCAGTCGATCGAACCGGGAGCGGTGAACCTGATGACCGCCGGCAAGGGCATCTCCCATTCGGAGCGGTCGCCGGCGGCGGTTCGGCCGAGCGGGCCGGAGCTCTCGGGAATCCAGACCTGGCTCGCTTTGCCGGTCGCGAAAGAGGAAATGGATCCGGCCTTCGAGCATGTGCCGAAGGACCATCTGCCGATGATCGGCGACGGAAAAGCCAGCGCCCGGATCATCATGGGCCGGATGTGGGGCGAGGAATCGCCGGTCACCTGCCACAGCGAGACGATTTACGCCGATATTTCCCTCCAGGCGGGCGGGAGTCTCGCGGTGGATCCCGACGCCGAAGAGCGTGCGATCTATCTTGCAGAAGGACAGGCGGAGCTCGATGGCCGCGAGCTGCAGCCGGGGACCCTCTATGTCCTCAGGCCCGGCATCTCGGCGACATTGCGCTCGAGCCACGGCGCCCATGTCATGATCTGCGGCGGCGCCCCGCTCGACGGGCCGCGTTTCGTCTGGTGGAACTTCGTTTCCTCGAGCCGAGACCGGATCAACCAGGCCAAAGCCGACTGGAAGGCGGGGCTTTTCGACCTTCCGCCGGACGATCGCGACGAATTCATCCCGCTGCCCGAAGTGGCCAGAACGGTGAGCTATCCATGACCGACCTCGAGATCACCCGGATCGGTCTTCCCACCGGTGTCACCCTGACTGTGCAGCTCGGCGGCCCCGCGACGGCCGAGGCGATCGTCCTGCTCCACGGCTTTCCGGAATCTCACCGCACCTGGCGCGAAGTCGCGCCGGCGCTTGCCGCGGATTACCGGGTGGTCGCGCCGGACCAGAGAGGCTTCGCAGGGTCGGACAAACCCGAAGGCGTCGAGCATTACAAGGCCGACCGGATCGTCGAGGATATCATCGCACTGGCCGACGCGCTGGAGCTCGAGACTTTCACTCTCGTGGGGCACGATTGGGGCGGTGCCGTCGCCTGGCTGGCGGCGTTGCGGCATCCCAATCGGGTCGCTCGGCTGGTGATCGTCAACGCCCCCCACCCTCTGGTTTTCCAGAAGACGGTCGTCGAGGACGAGGCGCAGCGCGCCGCCTCGCAATATATCCGCGCCTTCCGAAGCCCGCTGATGGAGGCCGGGATCAAGGCGATGGGTCTCGCCACCTTTTTCGAGAAGACGTTCGGAAGCCATGCCGATCTTTCCCGGATCTCCGCCGAGGAGCGCCAGGCCTATCTCGATGAATGGGGCCAGGAGGGCGCGCTGACGGCGATGCTCAACTGGTACCGGGCCAGCGAGATCGAGGTCCCCGAAATCGGCGAAAAGGCGTCGGCGCCGATGTGGACGAAGATGCCTTTTCCGCACGTCACGATGCCGACTTTGGTGATCTGGGCGATGAAGGACCGGGCGCTCCATCCGGTCCAGCTGGAGGGGCTTCACGAACTGGTCGACGATCTCAGGATCGTCACCATCGTCGATGCCGGCCACTTCGTGCCGTGGGAGCAGCCCGAGCCGATCGTCGAGGCGATCCGGGATTTCATTGCCGAGACGGGGCAATCGCAGGTTGGAGACAGCAGGCCGGAGGCGTAAAGGGGCTTGGGTGCGGCCGCGGGCATGTATATGCCGCCGCCATGTCCGCTTCCCCCGCCCGCGCCCGATCCCGTTCCGCCGCCCGCTTGGCCGCCGTCCAGGCGCTCTATCAGCAGGAAATGGAAGGGACGAAGGTCGCCCCCTTGCTTCACGAATTCCATCACCACCGTCTCGGCGCGACGATAGACGGGATCGAATATGCCGATGCGGAGGTCGATTTTTTCGACGATTTGGTGAAAGGCGTCGATGCCCGACGCGATGAGCTCGACGCTCTCATTTCGGCCAACCTTGCCAAGGATTGGTCGCTCGCAAGGCTGGACAAGCCGATGAAGGCGATCCTCCGCGCCGGCGCCTATGAGCTTGCCGCCCGCGCCGACGTGCCCACCGGGAGCGTGATCTCCGAATATGTCGACGTCGCCAAGGCCTTCTACGACGCTCGCGAGACGGGCTTCGTCAACGGCCTTCTCGACGCGGTCGCGAAGGAAGTCCGGAAATAGTCGCCGGCAGGCGCTGCTGGCTTTCCTTGGTGTAAGACGGGAATGAGGCCATGACTGAAGCCGAGCTCATCGACCTCTTGCGTCATTCCGCGACCGATCCGGCGGCGCGAAATCTGGAAGACGATGTCGCCGTCCTCGACGTGGGCGGCTCGTCTCTCATTCTCACTCACGACATGATCGTCGAGGGTGTCCATTATCTTTCCGGCGATTCCCCGGCGGACGTCGCCTGGAAGCTTCTGGCCGTGAACCTCTCGGATCTCGCCGCGAAAGGGGCGGCGCCGGTCGGGGTCTTGCTCGGCTTCATGCTGGGCGACGAAAGCTGGGACCGCGCGTTCGTGGAGGGATTCGCCACCGCATTGTCGGCCTTCGGCGTGCCACTTCTCGGCGGCGACACGGTGTCGGCGCAGGCGGGCGCGGTTCGTTCATTCGGGCTGACCGCGATCGGCCGGAGCGAGGGCGCGCCGCCTTCGCGGGCCGGGGCCGAACCGGGCGACCTTCTGTGGGTGACGGGGACGATCGGTGATGCGGGCGCGGGCCTGGCGATCCTTCGCGGTGACCTGGAGGGGAACGGGGACCTCGTCGAGCGCTACCGCAATCCGCGCCCACGCCTCGAGGCCGGGCAGCGCATCTCGCCTCTGGCCAAAGCGATGATGGACGTTTCGGACGGCCTCCTGATCGACTCTTCGCGAATGGCCGGCGCGAGCGGCTGCTCGGTCCGGATCGAGCTTGAGACGGTGCCCTTGTCCGAAGCCTATCTGGCGGCGCGGGGCGACCGACGCGACGATCGCCTGGCCGCCTGCACTGCCGGCGACGATTATGAATTGCTCTTCGCCGCGGCGGCCGACGACGCAAATTCGATCCTGGCGCTCGCGGACGAGATTGGTCTGCCATGCTCCCGCATCGGCCGCTTCGAGGCCGGCACTGGCCTCGTCGTCACCGAGGCCGGCGAGTCATTGACCTTGCCGGAAAAACTGGGCTTCGAGCACCAAGGCTGAACAGCATCGCCGGCTTGGTGTCGGCAGTTGAATCCTTTTCCGTTCCATTTTAAAGCGCCGCCACAACCGGGCGCGCCCGTCCTTTGGGCGCCTGCCTTTGCTTGCATGAAATTCAGGGGAAGGATTCACTCATGACCGTCGTGCTCATCGCTATCGCCTGCGGGGCGATCGCCGTGCTCTATGGCGCCTTTACCAGCAGCCAGGTGCTCAAATCCCCCGCCGGGAACGAGCGAATGGTGGCGGTCGCCGCGGCGATCCAGGAGGGCGCCAAGGCCTATCTGTATCGTCAGTACAGCACGATCGCGGTGGTCGGCGTCGTCGTCGCCGCCTTGGTCTTCTTCTTCCTCGGGCCGATCCAGGCGCTGGGCTTCGTCATCGGCGCTCTGCTTTCCGGCGCTGCCGGCTTCATCGGCATGAACATCTCGGTTCGGGCCAACGTCCGCACCGCCGAGGCAGCCCGCACCAGCCTTCAGCGTGGCCTCACGGTCGCCTTCCGCGCCGGCGCCATCACCGGCATGCTCGTCGCGGGCCTCGCTCTGCTCGCGATCTCCGTCTTCTTCTACGGCCTGGTCGAACTTCAGGGCTTCGCTCCGAACGACCGGCTCGTCATCGACGCATTGGTCGCTCTGGCGTTCGGCGCTTCCCTGATTTCCATCTTCGCCCGTCTCGGCGGCGGCATCTTCACCAAGGC
>DAINCA010000130.1:0-5688 GCA_036732645.1 Allosphingosinicella sp. | reverse complement strand
GGACCCCGGCGGCGCCGGCCTCGATATAGGCCTTCATGATCTCGAAGCAGTTGAGTGGTCCGCCGAAGCCGGCTTCGGCGTCGGCGACGATCGGCGCCAGCCAATCCCGTTTCGCTCCGCCCTCCATGTGCTCGATCTGGTCGGCGCGCTGGAGGGTGCGGTTGATCCGGCGGCATAATTCAGGCCCCGCATTGGCCGGGTAGAGCGACTGGTCCGGATACATGGCGCCCGCGGTGTTCGCGTCGGCGGCGACTTGCCAGCCGGACAGATAGATTGCCTTCAGTCCCGCGCGAACCATCTGCATCGCCTGATTGCCGGTGACGGCGCCGAGGGCATGGATGTAATCTTCGCTCTTCAGCAACTCCCACAACCGGTTGGCGCCGCGTCGGGCCAGACTGTATTCGACGGGAATCGAGCCGCGCAGCCGCTCGACCTCGCCCACGCCGTACGGGCGAACGATAGTTTCGAAACGGTCCTTGGCGGCTGGGACGATGCTGCTGAAATCTGCCATGTGTGAACCTCTCTTTCGTGCCGCATTGAACGGCGCATCGAGGCACTAGGCATCACCAAAAAGGGTCGTGGTGTCACAAAACGACTTGAGACAGGTGTCACTTTTTGACAAAGTGACGAAATGACGGAACGCAAACTTTATCTCGGCGGGCGGCTCCGGCGACTGCGTCGCGAACTCGGACTCAACCAGAGCGCGATGGCGGCAGAGATCGGCGTCTCGCCCTCTTATCTCAATCATCTCGAGCGCAATCAGCGCCCGGTGACCGCCCAGGTCCTGCTTCGCCTGGCCGACGCCTATGACGTGGATCTCAAGAGCTTCGCCGCCGAAGGGGCGGAAGCGACCGGCCCGGATCAGCTCGCCGAAATCTTTTCCGATCCGATGTTCGCCGATCTCGGAATCCCGCGCTACGAATTGCTTGAGGTCGCCGATAATGCACCATCGGTCGCCGACGCGGTTTCGCGGCTCTATGCGGCATTGGGCGATATGCGCCGCCAGCCGCGACGCGAAGATGGTGCCGAAGAACCGTCGCCGCTAAGTCCGGAAAGCTGGGTTCGCGACTATATTCAGGCCCAGCGCAATCATTTTCCCTATCTCGAGGAGGCGGCTGAAACCCTAGCTGGCGCGCTGGGCGATCCGCTGGCCCTCGCCGAGCCGCTCCGGCTCCGACTGAAGGAAGGATTCGGGGTCGAGGCGCGGATCGTCCCGCCCGAACTGCTCGACGGCGCCAGCCAGCATTACGATCTTCATCGCAAGCGGCTCATGCTGTCCGCTTTGCTTCGCCCGGAAAGCCGCACTTTCGGTCTCGCTTATCAGCTTGTCTTGATGGAATTCCGGCCGCTGATCGCCCGGATGATCGAGTCGGCGGGCACGCCCGATCTGCCGACCCGCCGGCTGCTCCACATGAGCCTGGCCAATTATGCGGCCGGGGCGATCCTCATGCCCTACGGGGCTTTCGTCGCAGCCGCCGAGCGCCACCGCTACCATATCGATCATCTGTGCGGCGAATTCGGCGCAAGCGTGGAGCAGGTCGCTCATCGACTCACCACCTTGGGCCGCACCGGCGCCAAGGGCGTGCCTTTCTTCATGCTTCGGGTCGACGCCGCCGGAAACATCTCGAAGCGCTTTGCCGGCGAAAGCTTTCCGTTCTCACGCTTCGGCGGCACCTGCCCACGCTGGAACCTGCACGCCGCCTTCCAAACCCCGGGACGGGTGGTCACCCAGATCGTCGAGACTCCGGACGGCCAGCAACTTTTCACTATCAGCCGCACCGTGGACCGATCAGTTCGGCTGGATCCGCGCGAGGACAGCTCGCTCGCTATCGGGCTCGGCTGCGATGTGAAATACGCGCCCCGGCTGGCTTATGCCGATGGCCTCGATTTGAAAAATCCGTTTGTGACGCCGATCGGGCCAGCCTGCGTCATCTGCCCTCGCATCCGCTGCCCGCAACGAGCGGCGGCGCCTGCGGGCCGCACCCTGACCGTGACGGAGACCCAGAAGACGATCTCGCCCTTCCCGTTCCTGGGGAGCTGAGCTAGCATCGCTCGGTCGCATTCACAGGAAAATCCATGGGTCCCTTTGCCCTTCTGCCCGCGCTCGTAGCCTTGTCCTTGCAGACCGCTGTGTCTCAAGTCGTCGCTCCTGCGAGCGAGGCTCTCGTCGACCGTTTCCTGGCGGTGATCCCCGATGCGCACGTCCTTCAGAACCCGCAATGGGATCTGGACACGGAGCAGGTCGAGCGGCTCACCGAGCTGAATCCGGAACGGGGCGAGGATATCGAGGCGGTGAGGGAAGGCTATCGCCGCTGCACCGCCCCGACGGCCGCGACCGTCACGCTTCGCCTTTTTCGAGAGACCGCGCGTGGGCTCGGTGAAGAGAAGCTTGGTCGGTTGATCGCTTTCTACCAGAGCAGGGATTACGCAATTCTCGGCGAGATCGCCGGGCGCAACGAAGGCGGCGGAACCCTGTCCGCGGCGGACACCGCGGAAGCGGCGCGGATCACCTCGGCTTATCCGTTGACCGATTATCTGGAGAGCCTGAGCCAGTCCCAGTCGGCCTTGTTCGAGGACCAGGAGCTGCTCGATACCTTGGTACGATGCGAAGAAGAGCTTCAGACCGCTCTGGCGAGCCGAAGCCTGCGGAACGAATAAGGGCCTGAAGCCACCTTTGCTTTTTGCGCGGCTTCTTGCTTAAGCGCGCCATGGCCTCTGACCTCGACCAGATGAAGCAGGACTTGATTGCGCGGATCGACGCGGCGCCGGACCTGCCGGTGCTGGAGACCGAACGTGTCTCCGCGCTCGGCAAGCAGGGTGCCGTGACCCAATTGCTGAAGTCCCTTGGCGGCATGACGCCAGAGCAGCGTCAGAACCAAGGCCCCCGAATCCACGCGTTGCGCGAGGAAGTGACGGAGGCGATCGCTGCGCGAAAGGCCGCCCTCGAGGAAGCCGAGCTGGAGCGCCGGCTGGCTACCGAGACCCTCGACATGACGCTTCCGGCCGAAGCGGCCCCGCAGGGCAGCGTCCATCCGGTCAGCCAGGTGATGGACGAGCTGGCCGAGATCTTCGCCGATTTGGGCTTTTCGGTCGCCACCGGTCCGGAGATCGAGGACGACTGGCACAACTTCACCGCCCTCAACATCCCCGAGAGCCACCCGGCGCGGGCGATGCACGACACCTTCTATTTCGAGGAGACCGACGAAAAAGGGCATCGGATGCTACTCCGGACCCACACGTCGCCGGTTCAGATCCGGACGATGATGAGCCGGCAACCGCCGTTGTACGTAATCGCGCCCGGCCGCACCTATCGCTCGGACAGCGACGCGACCCACACGCCGATGTTCCATCAGGTCGAAGGGCTGGTGATCGACAAGGGGATTACCCTGGGCCACCTGAAATGGACGCTCGAAACGTTCCTCAAGGCCTTTTTCGAGCGCGAAGACATCGTTCTTCGCCTTCGCCCGAGCTATTTTCCGTTCACCGAACCCTCGGCGGAAGTCGATGTCGGCTACAGTCTGCAAAATGGCCGGCGGGTGCTTGGCGGCAGCGATCACTGGATGGAGCTGCTCGGATCGGGAATGGTCCACCCTAAGGTCATCGCCAATTGCGGGCTCGACCCCGAAATCTGGCAGGGCTTCGCCTTTGGCTGCGGAATCGATCGGCTGGCGATGCTCAAATATGGAATGGACGATCTTCGCGCCTTCTTCGACGGCGATATTCGCTGGCTGAAGCATTACGGCTTCTCCGCCTTCGACGTCCCTACCCTCAGCGGCGGGGTCGGCGCATGAAGTTTACCCTGAGCTGGCTGAAGGAACATCTCCGAACCGACGCCTCCCTCGACGAGATCGTCGGGCGGCTGACATCGGTCGGTCTCGAAGTGGAAGGGGTCGAGAACCCGGCCGAAAAACTGAAGCCGTTCGTCATTGCCGAAGTGATCACAGCGTCGCCCCACCCGAAGGCCGACAAGCTCCAGGTGCTGACCGTCGATTCCGGGTCGGGCGTGCCGGTGCAGGTGGTGTGCGGAGCGGCCAATGCCCGAAGCGGCCTAAAAGGCGTCTTCGGCGCCCCGGGCGCTTATGTACCCGGCAGCGACCTTACCCTGAAGGTGGCGGCGATTCGCGGGGTCGAAAGCCACGGCATGATGTGCTCGATCCGCGAGCTCGAGCTCGGCGACGAGCATGAAGGCATTATCGAGCTGCCCGCCGACGCGCCGGTCGGGGCCGCTTACGCGCATTGGGCGGGGCTCGACGACCCGGTGATCGACATCGCCGTGACTCCGAACCGTCCGGACTGCCTCGGCGTCGACGGGATCGCCCGTGACCTCGCGGCCGCCGGGCTCGGCGAGGCGACCCACAAGGCCATGCATTACCAACCGCTCGAGGGCGGCTTCCCGAGGCCGGTGGCGGTCCAGGTGGAGCAAGGTTCAGGCTGCGCCGTCTTTGCTGCCCGCGCTTTTCGCGGCGTCACCAACGGTCCCAGTCCCGATTGGCTCAAGCGGCGTTTGCTCGCGGTCGGGCTTCGGCCGATTTCGGCACTGGTCGACATCACGAATTTCTTCTCGCTCGACCAGGCGCGTCCGCTCCACGTTTACGACATCGCCAGGCTCGAAGGCGCGGTCCGCGCGCGACGGGGGAAAAAGGGCGAGCGCTTCGTCGCCCTCAACGGCAAGGAATATGAAGCGACGCCCGAGGATAGCGTGATCGCAGACGGCGCGCGGGTGCTCGGTTTCGGCGGCGTCATGGGCGGCGAATATTCGGGCGTGACCGGGGAGACGACGGACGTCTTACTCGAATGCGCGTGGTTCGACCCCGAGATGACCGGAGCCACGGGCCGGCGCCACGGCATCAATTCGGACGCTCGCGCCCGCTTCGAACGGGGTGTCGACCCGGCCAGCGTGGTCTCTGGCATCGAGGCCGCAACCCGGATGATCCTCGAGCTTTGCGGCGGCGAAGCTTCGGAACTCGTCATCGCCGGTGACATACCCTCGCCGGCTAGGACCATCGCCTTTCGCCCGGCCCGAGTGGAGGCGCTCGGTGGAATCGATGTGCCGGCCGTCGAGCAGGAACGAATTCTCGCGCGGCTGGGCTTCCAGATCCAGGGGACCGAGGCCGATCGCTGGCAGGTCGCACCGCCGAGCTGGCGCCCCGACATCGACGGCGAAGCGGACCTCGTCGAGGAAGTGCTTCGGATCTCGGGCTATGACGCCATAACGTCGACGCCGCTGCCGCGCGCGCCGGGCGTCGCCAGGCCGACGGCGACCCCCGAGCAGCTGATCGAGCGCAAGGCCCGCCGCGCCGCCGCCGGAAGGGGCCTGAACGAAGCGGTCACCTGGAGCTTCATCTCCGAAGCCGAAGCCCAACCGTTCGGCGCCTCGAAGTGGGTGCTCACCAACCCGATCAGCGAGGAAATGAAGGTCATGCGTCCTTCGCTCCTGCCCGGACTCCTGGCCGCGGCGAAGCGCAATATGGCGAGAGGCGCGGACAGCGTCCGGCTTTTCGAAGTCGGTCGCCGCTATCTCGCGGACCAGGAACGCCCGACGCTGGCGCTCGTCCTTGCCGGTCAATGCGGCCCGCGACATTGGCGGAGCGGCAAGGCCGGTGGTTTCGATGCATTCGATGCCAAGGCCGAGGCGCTTGCGGTCCTCGCCGCTTCAGGTGCGCCGGTCGACAATCTTCAGATCATGGG
>DAINCA010000129.1:0-5782 GCA_036732645.1 Allosphingosinicella sp. | reverse complement strand
ATCGATGGTGGCGAGCGCGGCAAGATCCTCCTGCGCGGCCGACCGTTCACCCGCATAATATTCGTCGGTGAGGAAATCGCCCAGCCGGTCGGCATAACGATAATCGCCGCGGAACATCCCGGCCAGGGGATTGCGCCGCAGATTGGCCTCGTCGCTCGCCTGGAACAGAGCGTGGAGCCGCTCTCCTGCATTCTCGGCCTGTGCACTCGGCGCGGCCGGCACGGCCGGCGCCACGGTGGCGGGCGGGGTTGGGGAAGAGGTGGCGCAGCCGGCGACGGCGAATGAAGCCGCGGCGAGCAGTGCGAATCGGATCGTCATGGAAAAATCCCCCCTTTTTGAATCAGGCCCGACGGCTGGCGATCCAGTCGTCGATCTTCCGTTCGAGCACGGTCATCGGCAGAGCCCCCGTCATGAGCACCTGAGCGTGGAAATCCCGAATATCGAACCGGTCCCCGAGTGCCTGCTCGGCCCGGGCCCGGAGCTCGAGAATCTTGAGCTGGCCGATCTTGTAGGCGAGCGCCTGGCCGGGAATGGCGATGTAGCGTTCGACCTCGGCGGTGACTTCCGTCTCGCTGAGACCGCTATTGTCGAGCATGTAGCGGATCGCCTGTTCGCGGGTCCAACCCTTGGCGTGAATGCCGGTGTCCACCACCAGCCGCATCGCCCGGAGCATCTCGTCGTTGAGGCCGCCGAAACGCTGATAGGGATCGGTCTCCATGCCGAGTTCGTCCCACAGGGTCTCGGCGTAAAGCGCCCAGCCCTCGACGAAGGCGGTGCCGCCGCCGAATCGCATGAAGCTGGGAAGCGCCTCATTCTCCTGGGCGAGGCTGATCTGGAAATGGTGGCCGGGCGCGCCTTCGTGAAGATAGATCGTTTCCATGCCCGATGTCCGGCGTGAAGGCAGGTCATAAGCGTTGTAATAGAAGACGCCGGGACGCGATCCGTCCGGGGCGCCCTGATTGTAGGAGCCGCCCGCTTCGGTCCGTTCGCGGAACGCCTCGACTTCGCGGATCTCGAGCCGGGTGCGGGGAATGGTCGAGAAATATTCTCGGATCCGCGCATCGACGCGACGCCCGATGGCGTAATAATTGTCGCGAAGCCACTCCCGGCTGGGCGGCTCGAAGCGGGGATCGGTCCGGATATATTCGAAGAACTGGGCGAGATTGCCCTCGTACCCGGTTCGCTGTCGGATCGCTTCCATCTCGCCGCGGATCCGGGCGACCTCGCTGAGGCCGAGATCGTGGACATAGTCCGCCGTTAAAGGAAGCGTCGTGTTCTTCTCGATGAGCCGGCGGTACAGGACGTCGCCGCCGCGCATGTGAAGGAGTCCCGCGCCATCGCGCGCTTGCGGGAGATACTCATTCTGCAGAAAGTCGCGAAGTCGGCGATAGGCCGGAAATATCGTTTCCCGGACGGCTGCGAGATAGGCCTGGCGAAGCCGAGGCCGCTCGGCTTCCGGAACGCCTTCGGGGAAATTGAGGGCCGGCGCGTAATAAGGCGAGGCTTCCGGCGCCTCGGCGAGCTGTTCGTCGAGCTGGGCGATGACGTTGCGGACCGTGAGCTTGGTGTCGACGACGCCGGATTGGAGACCCTGGCGGAAGCGTTCGATCGTCCGGCCGAGGCCAACTACCATCCCGGCGTGGCGCCTGAGATTGTTCTCATAATCGACAACATTATTGAATGGGGCGGCGCTCCGGCCGGAGGCGAAGACCGGATAGAAGATCTGCACGCCGCTGAAATGGTTGAGCGGCCGGACCGCGGTCAGGGCCAGCAAGGCGGGCTGGAGATCGGCAAGATTGTCCTCGGTCTGATATTTAAAGACGTCGTAAGCGAGCTGGTCCGTGGCGTTCAGAGCCGCACGGTCGATCGCCGCGAGCGCCGCGAGATCCTGTTCCGCCGCCGCCCGCTCGGCCGAGAAATATTCATCGCTGATATAATCTCCGAACTGGTCCGCATAGCGCATGTCGCCGCGGAAGATGGCGGACAGGGGATTGCGGCGGAGGCTGGCCTCGTCGCTGTCCCGGAACAATTGGTGAAGCCGAGTGCTCGCTTCGCTCCCGGAGCCTGCGGACGCCACCGGTACCGAAGCTTCGGCGCTGGCGGGTGCCGGGCCCGGAGTGTCGGTCGCCGTGCAGGCGGAAAGCAACAGGGCCACATTGGCAGCAAGCAGAGCTGATCGCATCACTTCGTCCTTGTGAGTGTATTGTGGCTGTAAAACAGTGAGGAACGGACTGCAAGCCATCCGCCGATTAATAGGTCGTCACCGAAGTGGGCGACCAGGGTCGCTCGCGAAACCATTTGGTGATGACATATTTGGTGCCGGCGATGACCGGCGTCGCCCGATGCATCGAGAAGGGATTGGGTGTTCCGATGCCGTCGAGATTGTTCCAGATCAGCAGGTTGCGAGCGCGCGGCGTGACGCGGATGTCGGCTTTCTCGAACACCGTCTGGCCGCCGCCCTCGGGCGTGTTCAGGAAGATCATGGCGGTCCATGTACGCTGACCGCCGCAACGCTCCATCTCGGGCCAGTAAGGCTGGTCGGTGTAAAAGAAATCGTGATGCGCCTTGAACTGCTGGCCGATGGCGTAACGTTGACCCTGAACCGTTTCGCCATGCTCGTAGGGGATGCCGGTAAGATCGGTGATCTTGTCCTCGATCTGGCGGACGATCGGATGCCCGGGCTGAAGGTTGCAGCTTTCGCTCGTCCGGAATTCGGGATCCTCGTTGGGCGAGAGCAATTGGGAAGGCACCCGTTCGCGATCGATCAGGTCGATAAGCTTTTGACATTCGGCGGCTGTCAGGAAGTCCCGGACTACCGAAATCTCCAGCAGGTTTGAAGGGATTCGAAGCGCCTGAGGATTCGCCGCCAGCCGGTGGCGGACCAGGTTCGCGACTTCGATCTTGTCGTCCATCCTCATCTTGCGCCGACTCCTGGCTTACGGCCATGCGACAGGGTGGCGGGGCCAGACAAGAGAAAAGCCCGGAGCATCCTGCGATGCTCCGGGCCTTCACTCATCGGACTTTCCGGCGTCTGCTACCAGAAGAAGTCGTAGATCACGTCCACCACTTCACCGGTATAAACGTCGACCAGAAGGACGTCGTCATAGTAACGGATCCACTGCGTGCCGTAGGGCGCGGGAGGAAGCCGATACTGCCAGGGATCGCTGATCCAGTAACGCTGATTGTAGAACAACGAGTTCAGAACGATGCCGATCGAGAAACGCGAGTAACGGTGGTTCCGATAGGGCGAGTAATAAGGCGACAGCCGGTAGATGTTGCTGTTCCGGTAACGCCAATTCTGCCAGTCGTAGCGGCGGTCGTTCCGCCAGCTGTCGCGGTTCCAGGCCTGCCGCCAGTCGCGGCGATCCTGCCGCCGGTCCTGCCGCCAGTCGCGCCGGTCTTCCCGCCGTTCCTGCCGGATTTCCTGACGCTGCTGCCGGGTCCCATATCGAATGGCGTTCTCGCGGGCTTGCCGATCGTAACGCCTTGCTTCATCGCGAAGGCTCGGATCGTCGCGCGGACCCTGCCAGCCGGTGGTCGACGGAAGCTGGCGGTCGCGAGTTCCACGGCGGAAGTCGCCGCGCTGCCGCTGCGACACCACTGCCGGAGCCGACTGCTGCTGGCGGCGCTCGGCCCGCTGGGCCTGGCGTTGCTGCCGCTGCTGCGGCACCGCGGCCGGCGCGGCCTGCTGTTCCGGCTGCCGTTCGGCGCGCTGCGCCTGGCGCTGCTGCCGCGCTTCCTGCCGCTGGTGGCGTTGCTGGTTGCGCTGCTCCAGGCGCTCGTAACGTTCCCGGACCGCCTCACGGCGGCTTTCACTCGTGTCCTGGGCGTGAGCTGCGACCGGAGTCAGAACCGTCGCCGCCAAAAACATACTGATCAATGCCTTACGCATCGAAAATACTCCTTGCCTAACAAAGCGGCGAACCCCGCCAGCCGAGACGACCTGTGCGACTCGCCGGATGAGCGGTTGCTGAACCGGCCGGTAAGCAGGCCGAAAGTTTCAGCGGCTCCTGGGACTTCGCGGCGGACGAACGTCTCTCAGCGCCGGGACCATGCGGGCGGCATCAGCCGGATCGATTCCCGGTGGTGGTGCCCCAGGCACCTGGTCGCGCCCGCTCTTGATCCTGATGGCGTGGCGAATCGCTTCGCGAAGCCGCGGGTAGATCCCGCAGCGACAGATATTTGTGATCGCGGAATCGATCTGCTGATCGGTCGGGCTGTCGTTGCGATCGATCAAGGCGGCGACGGCCATGATCATGCCGGGGATGCAATAGCCGCATTGCGGCAGAGTCCCGGCCGCAAAGGCCTGCTGAACCGGATGGGACCGGTCGCGCGCCAGACCCTCGATGGTCGTGACGAAGCTGCCTTCGAGGTCGGCGATCCTGACCCTGCAGCTTCGGACCGCATTGCCATCGACGTGAACGGTGCAGGCGCCGCAATGACCGGTACCGCATCCGAACTTCGTGCCGGTGAGGTTGGAAGCGTCGCGAAGCGCCCAGAGCAAGGGCGTGTCGGGGTCCATGCGGTAGTAGACGGGCTGGCCGTTGACGGTAAAGCGAGACATGAACCGGTTTTAGACAGGGAATAAGCGCGATGGGAAGCGAACGCGTCGTTGTGCAGATCGAAGCCGGCGTCGCTCATGTCGAGCTGGCGCGTCCGGACCGCCTCAACGCCATGGACCGGGAGATGTTCGAGGCGATCGGCGACGTTTTTCGTTCGCTCGGCCACGAACCGCAGGTGAGGGCGATCCTGCTCTCCGGTCAGGGGCGGCACTTTAGCGCCGGCCTCGACCTGGAATATGCCTCCAAGCAGTTCACGCCGAGCAGCGATCCCGGCCGGGCGGCCGAGGCGAAGCTTCGCCACATCGAGTGGCTTCAAGAGGCCTTTAGCGCCGTCGAGAAAGCGCGGCCGCCGGTGATCGCCGCCTTGCACGGCGGATGCATCGGCGCGGGCGTGGATCTGGTCAGCGCATGCGATCTTCGCGTCGCCAGCACTGACGCCTATCTCCAGATCGCCGAAATCGACGTCGCGATCACCGCCGATCTCGGCACGCTACAGCGGCTCGCTTTTCTCCTTCCACAGGGGATTCTTCGCGAGCTCACCTATACCGGCCGGCGAATGAATGCGGAGGAGGCGGCGCGTTACGGTCTCGTCAATGCGCTCGCGGCCGACCGCGACGCCGCCATCGCCGCAGCCATGGATCTCGCCAGGGCCATTGCCGACAAGTCGCCTTTGGCCGTGGCCGGCGCCAAAAGGAGCCTCAACTACAGCCGCGGTCGGCCGGTGGAGGAGGGACTTCGCGACGTGGGTCTGTGGAATGCCGCAACCTTGGCGAGCGCCGATCTCGGCGAAGCGGTCAAGGCTCGGCTCGGAAAATCGGAGCCGAAGTTCGGACCACTCGCCGATTAGACGCCGCGCATTTCGACCGGGTTGATTGACTTTTAACCCCTTTGCCCCCAAATGCCGTTCCAGCGAAGCGTCATGCAGCGTGAACAAGCGGGTTAACCGCTCCGGCTCCGCTTCGTTATTTCCAGGGCTTTCCCATTTCACGCGGGTTGGCAGAAACCCGCCGCGTTTCGCGCGCCATTTGGGCTGCGCGGCCGCCGCAATTATCAGTGAGAATTTCCCAAAATGTCTTTTGAAACGCTCGGGCTGTCGCAGCCCGTCCTGCGCGCACTCGCGCAGAAGAATTATTCGCAGGCCACCCCGATCCAGGTCCAGGCCATCCCGACTCTGCTAAAGGGCCGGGACCTCCTGGGCATTGCCCAGACCGGCACGGGCA
>DAINCA010000128.1:0-5921 GCA_036732645.1 Allosphingosinicella sp. | reverse complement strand
CCGATGATGGACATCAACACGACGCCGTTGATCGACGTCATGCTGGTGCTCCTGATCATGTTCATCATCACCATTCCGATCCAGACCCATGCCGTGAAGCTCGATCTCCCCCAGCCGCAGGACAATCCGAATCCGCCGCCGATCGATCCGATCAAGAACAAGATCGTGGTCATGCCGAACGACGCGGTGCTGTGGAACGGGACTCCGGTGGACCTGGTCACGTTGCGCCAATATCTCGACATCACCACGACGATGACGCCGACCCCGGAGCTGCATCTCCAGCCCGATCCAAACGCCCGCTACGAGGTCGTCGACGAGGTTCTCGCCGTCACCAAGCGCGCCAACATCGTCTCGATGGGTTTCGTCGGCAACGAGGCCTTCGCAAACTTCGATTAAAGCTCGGCTCTCAGTCGGACTCAGGGGGGGCGGTCCGGTGGGGCCGCCCCCTTTTATTGAACTGGACAGCGCGCAAGCTGCGAGACTCACCAAGCTCATTGTCTTGGCAACCGGAACCATTTGGCATCCCCGGCGATTTCAAGACGGTCTGGGGCTTACCGCCTGCTTCGGCTTGTTCGCGCTTCCGCCCGGCTTGACGCGCTCGTAGGCGAGGCGATCCGAGCGCGCGGGCCGCAGGACGGCGACGCGCTTGTCATTGGTCCAGACCTCGACCCGGTCACAGCCTCGGCCGACCTTCCTCGCGCGAAGCGCCTCGACCAGATTCTGGGATTCGACCTCCTGCCACTCCTCGAGGAGGCCGCCTGCAAGACAGAGGATTCGGAACGTCGGCATTCGAACATCTCACCAGGGTCGCGGCACCAACGAGCGAGGTCGATGGCAAGTTGCCGATCAGCCGCACGCGAGTACGACCGGATGCCGATTTCGCCGTCATCGGCCGCAACGATTACCCGCTAGGCGGCGAGGCCTTCGAACTGCATCCGGGCAAGCCGCGCATAGAGGCCATTATGGGCGTTCAGCGTGTCGTGCGTGCCTTGCTCGACGATTCGCCCCTGATCCATGACGATGATCCGGTCGGCGGCGCGAACCGTTGCGAGCCGGTGGGCGATGACGATCGTGGTCCGGCCTTCGAACAGATTTTCGAGCGAACCCTGGACCAGCCGCTCCGATTCCGCATCCAGCGCCGAAGTGGCTTCGTCGAGCAGAAGCAAAGGTGCGTCTCGAAGCAACGCTCGGGCAATGGCGATGCGCTGGCGCTGGCCTCCGGAAAGTCGGGCGCCTCCCTCGCCGAGATAGGTTTCTAGTCCATCCGGCAGGTTGCGAAGAAATTCCGCCGCATTGGCCGCTTCCGCCGCCTGCCAGATTCGCTCATCACTCGCCTCCCACAGGCCATAACGAAGATTGTCGCGGGCGGAGGCGGCGAAGATGACGGTTTCCTGGGGAACCACCGCGATCTCCGCGCGGATCTGCGACGGATCCGCGTCGCGCAGGTCGACACCGTCGAGGCGAACTCGCCCCTGCTGCGGATCGTAGAATCGCTGCGCCAGCTGGAAGAGCGTCGATTTGCCGGCGCCGGAAGGGCCGACGACGGCGACGGTCTCTCCGGGTTCGACCTTCAGGCTGAACTCATGGAGAGCACTGACCTCGGGCCGGGTCGGATATTGAAAGGTTACCTTGTCGAATTCCAGCTGACCGCGTCCCGGCTGTGGCAGGGGCACCGGATTTTCCGGGGCCTTGATCTGGGGAATGACGGCCATCAGCTCGGCGATCCGTCCCGTTGCCCCGGCACCGCGAAGCAATTCGCCATAGACCTCGGTGAGCGCTCCGAAGGCACCGGCGACGATGGCCCCGGTGATGACGAAGGCCGCCACCGTGCCGCCGCTTACGTCGCCCTGCGATACGTCGATTGCTGCCTGACGAACCAGCAAGGTGATCGATCCGAACAGCATCGTGATGACGATCGCGGTGAGCAAGGCGCGAAGGAGGATCCGACGCCGCGCGGTGTTGAAGGCATGGTGGACCGCTTCGCGAAAACGCGCATTTTCCCTTTTTTCCTGGCCGAAGGCCTGGACGATCTTCATCGCGCCGAGCGTTTCCGCGACGATCGAGCCGAGATCCGCGATCCTGTCCTGACTGGTCCTCGAGACGATCCGAACCCGGCGGCCGATCATCACGATCGGCAGGATGATGACGGGAATTCCGACCAGCAGCCAGGTGGTCAACTCCGGCGCCAGCGCGAACAGATAGATGATTCCCCCGATCCCGAGGACGGTGTTGCGAAGCGCCACGGAGACGGTCGAGCCGACGACCATCTCGATCACGGCGGTGTCCGAAGTGACCCGGGAGGCAATTTCGGAAGGGCGGTTCTCCTCGAAGAATCTCGGCTCGAGGCGGAGGAGGTTTTCGTGAACGGCGCCCCTGATGTCGGCAATGACCTTTTCACCCAGCATCGACACGAAGTAGAAACGCATCGCGGTCGCCAGCGCGAGCACGATCACCATCACGAACAGATAATTGAATTGCAGCGTCAGATCGCCGCCGCCGGCGACGAAGCCCTTGTCGATGACCCGCCGGAAACCGTCGGGAATGGCGAGGGTCGCGCCCGCCGCCAGAAGCAAGGCGACGACGGCGCCGGCAATCGTCCATTTGTAACGCGCCGCATAACGCCAGATCAGCAGTAAATTGCCGATCTTGCCGGGTGGCGCGTCCTCGATCCTGGGTTCCATGGAGACGGCTTAGAGCCTGATTGGTTGAGGGGGAAGCACCTCGGCCGTCATCCTTTGCTGTACGAGGCGATGATCGCGGCCAGCGGAGCCTTTGACCGAACGGTCGGTTTATCCACTGGACAATCCCTGAGTGCCCTCCATAACCGAGGTCGACCGGGGGTGGAGGATTGATGCTTTACGACGCCTACGAAGTTCATCGTTCATGGCTCGCGGGAGCCAGCACCCTGGCCAATATCGGCGCCGGCTGGATGCAGAATCCCGCCAACCCGCTGGCTTATTCGCAGATGGGGCCGATCGTCGCTTCGGCGCTCGACGTCTTTGCCCATGCGTCGGCGCCGCGGGGCAAGCCCGACTTCGATCTCGATTCGACGGTCGTTGATGGACGAAGCGTCAGGGTCGTTGAGGAAGTGGTGCTGAGGAAGCCGTTCGGCCAGCTCAAGCATTTCCGGCGCCAGGGTATCAAGGACGGGCCGCGGCTGCTCATCGTGGCGCCGATGTCGGGCCATTATGCGACCCTTCTTCGAGGCACGGTCGAGCGGATGCTTCCGAGCCATGACGTCTACATCACCGACTGGCGCGACGCGAAGCTCGTTCCGCTCGAGGACGGCTATTTCGATCTCGACGATTATGTCGATTACCTGATCGAGTTCCTCGAGAAGATCGGCCCGGGGGCGCACATGCTGGCGGTCTGCCAGCCGTCGGTTCCGGCTTATGCGGCCGCGGCGCTGATGAGCGCGGACCGCAATCCCTGCAGGCCGCGAACTCTCACCTTGATGGGTGGCCCAATCGACACGCGCAAGGCGCCGACCGAGGTCAACACGGTCGCGACCCAGCGGCCGCACAGCTGGTTCGAGAACAATGTCATCGCCACAGTGCCTTATCTCTACCCGGGCAACGGCCGGAAAGTTTATCCGGGCTTCCTTCAGCTGGCGGGCTTCATGGCAATGAACCTCGGCAACCATCTGGTCAGCCATTGGGAGATGTTCCGTCACCTCGTTCAGGGCGATGGCGACAGCGCCGAAGCAAGCAAGGATTTCTATGACGAATATCGCGCGGTTTGCGACATGACCGCCGAATTCTATCTGCAGACCGTCGATGTGGTGTTCCAGCGCCATCTGCTTCCGAAGGGACAGCTGACCCACCGTGGCCGAAGGGTCGACCCGGCGGCCCTGACTGATGTGGCCTTGCTCGCCATCGAAGGCGAGCGGGACGATATTTCCGGCGTCGGCCAGACCAAGGCCGCACTGGATATTTCGCGGAAGCTGCCGAGGCAGATGAAGCAATATTATCTGGCCAAGGGCGTCGGCCATTACGGCATCTTCCATGGCAGCAAGTGGCGCAACCGGATCGCTCCGGTCGTCGAGTCGTGGATCGCCAGCCACGACGGCTGAGGGCGGCGTCCTGTAACAATTGCGACAGGTTCGCCTGACGCGCGACATCGGACTGAAAAGCCGATCGGGCACTTGGGAGCGTCAAGAAATCGACGCCTTCAGGGAGATGCTCATGAAAATATGGTTTGTCGCCGCGGCCGCTCTGGCCGTTTCCGCCGCTGCACCTGGGGCTCCGGCTCCGACCGCCGGTGAACCCGACCTCGCCGAGGTCCGCGCCGGTGCCGAGCGGTTCCGCGACGTCAATGTCGCTTTGGCCGAAGGCTATATCGCGCCGGAGCCGATGTGCGAGACCGCAGGTGGAATGGGACAATCGCCGGAACTCGGCGCCATGGGCGTCCATTATTTCCGTCCGGACCTGCTCGGGATCACGGCGCCGCCGAATCCCCGAGTCGATGGCAACGGCACCCACACCGATTTCCGCCGCCCGGCTATCCTCATCTACGAACCCCAGGCCGACGGTTCGATGGTGCTCGTGGCGGTCGAGAACCTCGTCTTCGAAGCGGCGTGGCGCGCGGCCGGCAATGACTCTCCGCCGACTTTTCACGGTGTCCCTTATGATCGCATGGCCGACGATCCGTCGACGTCAATCGACGAGGCGCATCATTTCGAACCCCATTTCGATCGTCACGTCTGGTTGTTCCGGGACAATCCCAACGGGGTGTTCACGCCGTTCAATCCGAATGTGACCTGCGAGCATGCGCGCACCCAGATGGCGCACGCCGGACATTAAACCCAGCTATCGCCTCCCTTCCCCAACCGGGAAGGGAGGCATGTTTCGCGATCGTCCCAGCTGAACAAGGGGGGCGACCCGGCTCGAGGTGCGGCAGCGCAGAATTTGCCTGTGGTTATCCGCGCCTTGACTGGTACGGAGCGTCCATGACCAAGAGGACGCAAAGAGGCGCGGATCTCGACGCCCTTCGGCTGATCGACGATCGGCTTCGCTGGCTGGCGAGCTGGACCATCCATCACGCCAATCACCTGCGCGAGAGCGAGGACGGGCTCAAGGTCGGCGGTCATCAGGCATCTTGTGCCTCGATGACGGCGATCATGGCGGCGCTCTATTTTCATGCGCTGGGCCCCAATGACCGGGTCGCCGTGAAGCCTCATGCCGGGCCGGTGCTTCACGCCATCCATTATCTGCTCGGATCCCAGACCCGCGAGCAGCTCGAGGCGTTTCGGGGCTTCGGCGGCGCACAATCCTATCCCAGTCGAACCAAGGACCGGATTCCGGTGGATTTCTCGACTGGCTCCGTCGGGCTCGGAGTCGCGGTCACGGCCTTTGCCAGCCTCGTCCAGGACTATCTGGTAGCCCACGAACTGATGCCGGCCGAGGATTCGGGCCGGATGGTGGCGTTGATGGGCGACGCGGAGTTGGACGAAGGCAATATCTACGAATGCCTCATCGAGGCGCACAAGCACGACATCCGCAACTGCTGGTGGATCGTCGATTATAATCGGCAGTCGCTGGATGCGACCTCCGCGGACCGGATGTTCACGCGCTTCGACGAGATCTTCGCCAGCTGCGGCTGGCGGGTCGTCACCCTCCGCTACGGCAAGAAGCTCGAGGCGGCGTTCCAGGAAGAAGGTGGAGAGGCGCTGAAAGCCTGGCTCGATCAGGTCAGCAATGCCGATTACTCGGTCCTGACCTATCTTGGCGGCGCGGCCTGGCGAGAGCGGCTGACGAAGGACGCGCCCGCGGTGAGACCGATCGTCGACGGACTCGACGACGACGCGCTGCACCAGCTGATGACGAACCTTGGTGGCCACGACATGGCTACTTTGGTCGAGGCGTTCGACGCCGCGATGGACGACGTACCTACCTTGTTCATCGCTTTCACCATCAAGGGCT
>DAINCA010000127.1:0-5921 GCA_036732645.1 Allosphingosinicella sp. | reverse complement strand
TCGCCTTTGTCGGCCATCGCCTTCCAGATCGCCTGGCTGGCCTTGTGGTGGGACGGCTCCGTCGTGCGAATGAACCGATCGTAGGATATGTTCAGAAGGTCGTCCATCTGCCTGAAGCAGGCCGACATTTCCTCCGCGAACTCGGCCGGACTAACGCCTTTTTCCCGGGCCGCCTGGGCCATTTTCAAGCCATGTTCGTCGGTTCCGGTCAGGAAGAAGACATCCCGCCCGCGCATCCGCTGAAACCGGGCGATGGCGTCGGTCGCGATCGCTTCGTACGCGTGGCCGATATGCGGCCGCCCGTTCGGGTAGCTGATCGCGGTGGTGATATAAAAAGGGTCGGACATCGCCGCGGGGACTAGCGGTGTTGCGCGCGGCGATAAAGCCCTCGCCTGCCTTTAAGCCCTGCGGCTGGCCTCGGCCGGCGCCAGCGCGGCGAGCATCCCGGCCAGCTCGAACACCGTGCTTTGCGGGTCGAGGGAAAGGTGCCGCGCACTCGAGGCCAGCTCCGAGGCGCGCTCCCATAGCGACAGCGCCTGGGCAAGAGACGCGCCAGATCGTCGCCGCGCCTGGGTGGCGATCAAGGAAGGCGCCCGGTCGAGGAACGCCTCGTAGCGCGCCTGGGCGGATTTGAGGGACAGGCCTTGAGCCAAAGCCGAGCGCCGGGCATTGGTCGGATCGCCTTCCCTGGCGAGACGCTCCAGGGACTCGTCCAGGGATCGGATGTCGAGGCCCCGAAAGGCGATCGCTCGGCCCGGGGCCCCCTGGCCCGTCTCCACAAGCGACATGATCTCTTCCTCTTCCGCGTCGGGAAGGGCCGATCTCAAGGCCGCCGCCATGACGTCACTTTTCAGCGGCGACAGCCGAAGCACCCGGCAGCGCGAGCGGATGGTCGGAAGCAGCCGTTCGGGCGCATGACTGACGAGCAGGAAAACACTGTTGGCGGGCGGCTCCTCGAGATTCTTCAGCAAGGCGTTGGCGGCGTTGCGCTCGAGGTCGTCGATCGAATCGATGACGACGGCGCGCCAGGGCGACAGCGAAGGCGTCGTTGCAAACAGACGCTGCAGGCTTCGGACCTGGTCGACGGTGATGGAGCGTGCGAGCTCGGTCCCACTCTCCTTGGTGAGCCTCTCGAGCCGAACGAAATCCGGGTGGCTGCCGGCAGCGATCAGTTTCGCGATCCGGTGATCCTCCGGCAGCTCGAGACCGGGGGCTCCGACCGCCGGTCCGGCCTGCTCGGCGAGCAGCCTGGCTGCAGCCATGTCGGCGAACAACGCCTTTCCGATCCCCTGGGGCCCTGCAATCAGCCAGGCATGATGGAGGCGGCCGGTGTCGAGGCCGGAACGAAAGGCGGCAACGGCCGCATCATGGCCGTGGAGAACGGTCAAAGCAGATCCTCGAGCTCGGCGAGCAGTCTTGCCGTCACTTCTGCGGCCGATCCGGAAGCGTCGACGACGCGGTAGCGCTGCGGCTCCTCGGCGGCCAGCCGGTCGAAGGCCGCCGCCACGGCCGAATGATAATCCATGTCCCGGCCACCGATCAGGTCCGCACCCTCGACATCGCGCCGGGCGGCGCGACGGCTCGCCTCCGTTTCGTCCAGCCGAAGGAGCAAGGTGCGATCCGGCAGGAAGCCGTGACTGCCGATTTCGTGCAGGCGGCGGATCGTGTCGAACCCCAGTCCGCCGGCGCCGCCCTGATAAGCGATCGAGCTGTCGAGGAACCGGTCGGAGATCACCCATTTGCCGGCTCGAAGTGCCGGCTTGATGGTGCGCGCCACATGGTCGGCCCGGGCCGCGGCAAACAACAGGGCCTCCGCTTCCGCCGTCCAGTCCTGATCATGAAGCAGCAGAGCGCGGATCGCCTCGGCGCCGGGGCTTCCCCCTGGTTCCCGGGTCTCGACCACCTCTATGCCGCGCCGGCCAAGCTCGGCTGCGAGCGCTTTCACCTGGGTCGATTTGCCGACGCCTTCGCCGCCCTCGAGCGTGAGGAACCGGCCGGTCATCCCATGCCGAGCAGGCTTTTCAGGCCAGCCCAAAGCCGGCCGAAGAAGCCGGCTTCGCCGACCGCCTTCTCGGCGTGGAGCGGGGTCACCTGGGCCGGCATGCCTTCGATCTGGACATGCAGATCGGCGATATGCTGGCCCTGCTGGATCGGCGCCTTGACCGGTCCCTGGTAGACGATCCTCGCGCGGATATTCTGGCCAAGCCCTGACGGATATGTGACGGCAACCTTGCGCGGTGCGACGAGCCCGACACTGTCGTCGCTGCCAAGCTGAACCCGGGCTTCGCCGATCCGTTCATTCGCATCGAGCAACGGCCGGGTCTGCCAGGCGCGGAATCCCCAATCCATGAACTTGACCGATTCCTCGATCCTCTGGTTCGCGCTTCCGAGACCGGCGACGACCATGACGATCCGGCGCCCGTTCTGGTCCGCGGAACCGGTAAAGCCATAGCCGGCTTCGGCGGTGTGGCCGGTCTTCAGGCCATCCGCGCCCGCGACACGTCCGAGGAGAGGATTGCGATTGCCCTGGGTAATGGCCTGGTTGCTTCCCATGGTCCGGCCCCAGGTGAATTCGCGCTGGCCATAATATTCCCGGTAAAGCTCGGGATATTCGCGGATCGTGCTGGCGGCCAGGTTCGCCAGATCCCGGGCGGTCGTGAAAGTGACGCCATTGTCGGGCCATCCGACCGGATTGCCCCAGTTCGAATTGGCCAGTCCCAGTTCCCGGCCTTCGCGGTTCATCAGTGCGACGAATGCGGCCTCTGTGCCCGAAATGCATTCGGAGAGAACCACCGTGGCGTCATTGCCTGACAAGGTAACGATCCCATGCAGCAGGTTGCGAACGCTGACCTGCTCGCCCGGCGACAGGAACATCGTCGAGCCGGCCTCGGGGCCATGCCAACGCTGCCAGGTTTCGGGACGAACCGTGCACATGCGCTCCGGCTGGAGCTCGCCTCTCTTGATCAGGTCGAAGGCGACGTGGGTCGTCATCATCTTCGCCATCGACGCCGGCGGGATCCGGCGATCGGCATCCTTGGCGTAAAGCACCGCGCCGGAAGACAGATCGACCATGTAGGCGATCGGCGCCGCAGTTTCGAACGGCGGCGCGGCAGCGGTGGCCGGAAGGGAAAGTGCGGTGGCGAAAAGCAGCAGGAACAGAGGTTTGCGCATCATCTCTGTATCAAATTCCTCAAATTTCAGCGTGAAACCGAATCGGCGACGAGACCGATCGTCAACGCGTAGAAGTTCGAGCAATTATAGTCGAGGATGGTGCGGTAATTGGTGGTGAGCAGATAAGCGGTCCGGCCAGGGCCGTCGGGCTCGAGCAAGGACGCCATCGTCCGATCTGGAAGGCTGTTGACGATCCCGCGCGCCCGCCATTCGCCGGCGCTGAGCCAGCGGCTGTGCCGGTCATGGACTCGCGGGCAACGCGGCGAACGCGTCCTGTTGGTTATAGCGGCGCGGTCGAAGCCGGCCGGGACCCTGACGGCGGTGCCCCAGGGCTGGCCAGCCCGCCAGCCGGCGCTTTTCAGATAATTGCCGATCGAGGCCAGCGCGTCGAGGTCGCTTCTCCAGATGTCGGCCCGGCCGTCGCCGTCGCCGTCCACGGCGAGCCGGATATAGACGCTCGGCAGAAACTGCGACTGACCAGTGGCTCCAGCCCAGCTGCCCTTGAGCTGAGACCGCGGAAAGCCCCGGTCCATCATCTTGAGCGTGGCGATGAACTCTTCGGTGAAGAGCTGGCGTCGGCGACCCTCATAAGCGAGGCTGGCGAGGGAGTTCAGAAGATCGAAGTCGCCCATGATCGAGCCGTAGCTCGTCTCCTTGCCCCAGATGGCGATGAGAACCGACGGTGGAACGCCATAACGGCGACCAATCTCGTCGAGGCGACCGCGATTTTCGGCGTAACGCGCCCTTCCCCGATTGACGATGTCGGAGGTGACGTGGCGCACACGATAGGGCTCGTAAGGCGGCGTTGCCGTCGAGCCGGCGGCGCCGCCCGGTTGGGCGCGATCGAGCTCGACCGTGCGCGGCGAGAAGGTCAGCGACGAAAAGACGCGATCGAGCGTGGCACGCGTGACGCCGGCCCGTTCGGCGTCGGCCCGAAGCCTCGGCAGATAAGCCTGAAAGCCGGCCGAGCTGAGGCTTGTCGACTGGGCTTCTGCCGGTGACTCACCGATCGACGGCACCAGCGACGCCTCGTCGAGGCGAGCCGCCGGTGCTCCGGCCAGTACCGCAACCGCAAAAAGCCCCGACCACAACCGCATATTCACTCCTCTCCCGCCTTCATTATATGACACGAGCTTTCGCAAGCATGAAAGCTCGCTTGGCCGTTCCGCTTGCACGACGAAGCGTGGGGAGGCAAACGCGCCGGGAGCCAGGCGGTCGCATGGCTGCGGCAAAAGGATGGGTGGCCGAGTGGTTTAAGGCAGCGGTCTTGAAAACCGCCGTGGGTTAACGCCCACCGTGGGTTCGAATCCCACCCCATCCGCCACCCGGCGCCTCAGGCTTCCTTCGCTCTGCTCAAGCGGCTAGGCGACGGCAGTCCAAACAAGGAAGTTTCATGGCTGAATCGACCCCCTTGCCCTTCGACTGGGCCGACCCGTTCGCGCTGGATGCCCAGCTCAGCGACGAAGAGCGGATGGTCCGCGACACGGCCGAGGCTTATGCCCAGGAAAAGCTGCAGCCGAGGGTGACCCAGGCCTATCTCGAAGAGAGCTTCGACCGCGAGATCATGAGTGAAATGGGTTCGCTGGGTCTGCTGGGGGCGACGGTCTCGCCTGAATATGGCGGCGCCGGACTCAATTATGTGAGCTACGGGCTCATCGCCCGGGCCGTGGAGCGGGTCGACAGCGGCTATCGATCGGCGATGTCCGTGCAGTCGTCGCTCGTCATGCATCCGATCAACGCCTACGGGACCGAGGAGCAGAAAAGCCGCTATCTTCCGAAGCTCGCCACGGGAGAATGGATCGGCTGCTTCGGCCTGACCGAGCCCGACGCCGGTTCTGACCCCGGTTCGATGCGGACGCGAGCCGAGAAAATCGACGGAGGCTATCGGATCTCCGGCGCGAAGATGTGGATCACCAATTCGCCGATCGCCGACGTCTTCGTCGTCTGGGCGAAGTCGGACGCTCATGGCGGCCGGATCAAGGGCTTCGTTCTCGAGAAAGGCATGAAGGGCCTGAGCGCGCCGAAGATCCGGGAAAAGCTATCGTTGCGGGCGTCGATCACCGGTGAGATCGTCATGGACGCCGTCGAGGTGACGGAGGAGAATCTCCTTCCCCATGTCAGTGGGCTCGCAGGGCCGTTCGGCTGCCTGAACCGCGCCCGCTACGGGATTGCGTGGGGCTCCATGGGCGCTGCCGAAGCCTGTTATCAAGCGGCTCGCAGCTACACGCTCGAGCGCAAGCAGTTCGGCCGCCCATTGGCGGCGACCCAGCTCGTCCAGCTCAAGCTCGCGAACATGGCGACCGAGATCGCTTTGGGCCTGCAAGCCGCGCTTCGGGTCGGCCGGAGGCTCGACGAAGGCGAGCTGATCCCCGAGACGATCAGCCTGATCAAGCGCAACAATGTCGGCAAGGCGCTGGATATCGCGCGGGTCGCCCGCGACATGCATGGCGGCAACGGCATCAGCGCGGAATTTCAGGTGATGCGCCATGCCGCCAATCTTGAAACCGTCAACACCTATGAAGGCACGCATGACGTTCATGCCCTGATCCTGGGCCGAGCGATCACCGGCATTCCCGCCTTCTGATGGACCAAGCCGGAATGGATCGACCCCTTTCCGGCCTCAAGGTCGTCGAGTTGGCCAGGATCCTTGCTGGTCCCTGGGCCGGGCAGCTGCTCGCGGACCTCGGCGCCGATGTCGTCAAGGTAGAACAACCGGGGAAAGGCGATGATACCCGCAGCTGGGGTCCGCC
>DAINCA010000126.1:0-6010 GCA_036732645.1 Allosphingosinicella sp. | reverse complement strand
CCTTCAAGGGCAATATGAAGAAACGAATGGCTCGGGCGGATGCCAGCGGCGCCCGGGCGGCGATCATCATCGGTGACGACGAACTGGATCGCAACGAGGTCTCCCTGAAGCTTCTCCGAAGCGGGGAGCAAAGGACTGTCGACCTGGCGAGCCTTGCGGAAGCCGTGCGCGCGATATGACCCAGGTTTCGGACGAACGTATCGCCGCCATCGAGGCGCGCCGGGAAGAGCTTCAGAACGCGATGTCGGCCGCGGACCTCCCGACCGACCAGTTCATCCGCCTGTCCAAGGAATATGCCGAGATCGAACCGGTCGCCTCGGCGGCTCGCGAGGTAGCGCGGCTTCGCGCCGAGCTCGGATTGCTCGGCGCAATGACCGATGATCCCGAGTTCAAGGAAATGGCGGCGGAGGAGGCGGAGGAAATCCGCCAGCGCCTGCCAGAGGCCGAACGGGCGCTGGCCCTCAAGCTGCTTCCGAGGGATTCGGCCGACGACCGCTCCGCAATGCTGGAGGTACGTGCCGGCACCGGCGGTGACGAAGCCGCCTTGTTCGCCGGCGATCTGCTTCGAATGTACCAGCGTTATGCCGAAACCCAAGGCTGGCGGTTCGAGATGATCTCGTCGAGCTCGTCGGAAATGGGCGGCTTCAAGGAAGCGATCGCCTCGGTTTCCGGCCAGGGCGTATTTGCCCGCCTCAAGTTCGAAAGCGGCGTTCATCGGGTGCAGCGGGTGCCGGTCACCGAAAGCGGGGGGCGGATCCATACGTCGGCGGCGACAGTCGCGGTCCTTCCCGAAGCCGAGGATGTCGACGTCCAGATCGACGACAAGGACCTGCGCATCGACGTCTACCGCTCGTCGGGGCCGGGAGGGCAATCGGTCAACACGACCGACAGCGCCGTTCGCATCACGCACCTTCCGACCGGTCTGGTGGTCATCCAGCAGGACGAGAAATCCCAGCACAAGAACAAGGCCAAGGCGCTCAAGGTGCTCCGCACCCGCCTCTACGAGCTGGAGCGCGAGCGGCTTGCGAGCGAACGGGCCGGGGCGCGCAAGTCCATGGTCGGCTCGGGCGATCGCTCGGAGCGGATCCGCACCTACAATTTCCCCCAGGGAAGGGTGACCGATCACCGAATCAACCTCACCCTTCACCGCCTTCCCGAAATACTGGAAGGGCAGCTCGACGAGTTGGTCGGCGCCTTGATTGCCGAGGACGAAGCGGAGCGGCTGGCTACTTTGGATGACTGATCCGCCCCGGCCGGCCGGGGCTCCGGCAGGACGGAACGCGAATGCGGGCAGCGCGGCAAGGCGGACCCGCCAGGCTGCGCTTGCGGAGGCGTCGGCGCGGCTGGCGGCGGTGAGCGAGACGCCGAGGCTCGACGCCGAACTGTTGATGGCGCAAGCGCTGGGCATCGAGCGCGAGCTTATGCTTCTTCAGCCGATCGGCGCTGAAGCGCCGCCCGCCTTTGACGGACTCGTCGAGCGGCGTCTGGCGCATGAGCCGATCGCCTATATCCTCGGCCGCCGGGCCTTTTGGACGATCGAGCTCGAGGTCGGCCCGGGCGTGCTCGTCCCGCGCGCGGATAGCGAGACCCTCATCGAGGCGGCATTTGACCATTTCGGCGACCGCGGACCGGGATCGATCCTGGATCTCGGCACCGGACCCGGCACGCTTCTCCTCGCCGCCCTCGATCAATGGCCGGAAGCGCACGGGATCGGGGTCGATCGCTCCGAACCCGCTTTAGCTTATGCGCGGCGTAATGCCGAGCGGCTCGGCCTCGCCGAACGAGCCTCGTTCCGCCTCGGCGACTGGGCCGTGGGGCTCGAGCATCGTTTCGATCTGGTCTTGTGCAATCCGCCTTATGTCGCGTCGAATGCCGCCTTGCCGGCCGACGTGTCGGATTGGGAGCCGGCTGGCGCCTTGTTCGCAGGCGAAGGCGGGCTGGACGAATATCGGCGCCTCGCGCCTCAGCTTCGCGAGCTGATGCGATCCGATGGTATCGCCTGCGTGGAGATCGGTTGGGGTCAGAGCCAGGCGGTGTCGGCGATATTCTCGCAACAGGGTTTCAAGGTTTCTTCACGAGCAGACCTTAACCACGTAGAACGTTGTCTCCTCCTTGTGCTTGATCGATAATAGTTCTTTTTCACTTGGATTTGCCGGGTGGCATGGTTACATAGGGATGCAGGGACGGGGCCGATCACAGCAACAGATGCGTGAGGCCTGACGTCGCCGACCCCCGATTGCTTGGTCGCTTGGCAGGCGGTTTCGGTGAGGTAGCAGAGGGGCTGCTTTGCACTCGTCTGCACCTTGGGGTCGTGCAAGTGTTTCGGCCGGGAAGGGCCCGGCCTGAAGGGGCAGAGTAGAACCACCCTTGGTGAGGATTTTCGTTTGATAAACAATCGTCAAGGCGGCCGCAGGCGCGGTCGCGGCGGCGGGCGTCCGCAAGGGGGCAACCCCAATCCGGGCAACCGTCAGGACAATCGCCAGCGCGGCAATGCCGCTCAGTTGCTCGAGAAATATAAGGGCCTCGCCCGCGATTCTCAGATGCAGGGCGACCGCGTCCAGACCGAATTCTATCTGCAATTCGCAGATCATTATTTCCGCGTTCTCAATGAGAACCGTGCCCGTTTCGAGGAAACGCGCCGGCCCCGCGATGATTATGAAGCCTCCGAGGAGGAAGATGATCGCGACGAGGGTCAGGACGGCGAAGAAGGCGGCCAGGACAGCGACGAGCAGGATTATGGCCGCCGCGATCCGCGCGAAGTGAGCGAACCGCGTGGGGCGCGTGAGCCCCGCGAAACCCGCGACCCGCGAGAAACTCGCGAGCCGCGCGAGGCGCGAGAGCCTCGTGAAGCTAGGGAACCTCGTGAAACACGTGAGGCCCGCGAGCCGCGGGAAACGCGTGAATTCCGCGAAGGCAATGGCGAACGGCGTCCGCGCCGCCGCCGGCCCGAGGCCGAGGATTCGAACGAGGAGAGAATCGCCATCGACAGCCTGCCGCCGGCCATTTCCGCGGTGCCGGATGTCGAGGCGGAGCGTGCACCGGCTCGGCGCCGGCCGCGGCGCCCACGCGACGCCGAGGATATCGCTCCGGCGGCCTGACGGCACAGATCGAAGCATGAAAGCGGCGGCGCCAGCGATGGGGCCGCCGTTTCCTTTGGAGCTTCGGCGACTGTAACATTCCTGTCATCGAAACGCCGCCGCTCTGTCACCGCGCCGGAATAGGACCCTCATTGCTGCTCAACGAAACCGCAACAAAGAGGATGAGATGGTCCGCAAGCTTTCCTTAGCCGCTTTTCTGTCCGCGACGTTCCTGACCGCCGCTCCTCTGCGCGCGCAAAGCGGCGAGGCCACGCCGGAAATCTCGGCTCTTCGCCTGGAGTTGCAGGCGATCCAGGCGCGGCTCGAGGCGGTGGAATCGCGGGCGACCCGTGCCGAGGCCGCATTGGCCGACGCCCAGGCTGAAACGCATGCGGCAGCCCCGGCTGAAGCGACCGGCGCGGAGATCCGTTTCAACGGTGCGCCGCAGATCCGCGCCCCGGGCGGCTGGTCGTTCAAGCCCCGCGGCCGGCTTCAATACGATGTCGGTAGCGTGAGCAGCCCGAACGGCATCAGCGACCCAGGTCTTGGCTTCGGCAATGAAGTCCGTCGCGCCCGTCTAGGCGTCGAAGGCTCGATCCCGGGCGGCTTCGGTTATGTGTTCGAGCTCGATTTCGCCGACAACAATGTCGAGATCGTCGATGCCCTCCTCACTTACCGCGCCTCCGAAAATTCGACCTTCACCATCGGACAGCACAACAATTTCCAGTCGCTCGAGGAATTGACCAGCTCCCGGTTCACCTCGTTCATCGAGCGTGCGGCCTTCACCGACGCCTTCAATTTCGAGCGGCGGGTGGGCCTGTCCGCCACCTTCTCAAGCGGCGATCTGATCGCCCAGGCCGGCTTGTTCACCGACAATATCGCCGATCTCGACACTGACGAGAATGATTCCGTCGGCGTCGACGGACGGATCGTGTTCGCGCCCGAGGTCGGCAATACGCGGCTTCACCTCGGCGCTTCGGCTCACTGGCGCGATCATGGAGATCTCGCGGCGGCTGGAGCCACGACCCGCTACCGGCAGCGTCCATTGGTCCATTTCACCGACGTTCGCTTCATCGCCACGCCGGCTTTGCCGGTCGGACAGGAGACGAGCTACGGCGTCGAAGCGGCGATCATTCGCGGCCCGCTCCACGCCGCGGCCGAGGCGCACTGGCTGAACGCCGATCTCACGACCGCTGCCGCCAACCCCAATTTCTTCGGCGGCTATGCCGAGATCGGCTACTTCCTGACCGGCGAGACCCGCGGTTATCGCAACGGCCGCTTCGACCGCACCAGTGTCCGTCGCCCGGTCGGTGGTGACGAAGGGGGTTTCGGCGCCGTACAGGCCAACCTTCGCTATGACTTTCTCGACCTGAACTCCTCGGGCGTGACCGGCGGCACGCAGAAGGGGCTCCAGGCTTCCCTGATCTGGATCCCGACCGATTATGTCCGCTTGCTGCTGAACTATGGACGCATGCATTATGAGGATGCGGTGATACCGGCGGCCGGCGGCGATCGCGACTACAGCGTGGACGTCATCGGCGCCCGAGCCCAGATCGACTTCTGAGCGGCTTGACACCCATGTGACAGTGTAACATGCTCTGGGCCTTGCCCGGCAGGAGCTTGCTTATGCGTCATTATCTCTGGCTGTCTCTGGTGTTTGCCGTACCGGCGCTTGCTCAGAACGAGATCCCGCCGCCGTCGCAGAGCGCGCAGGGCGATGTGTCGGTCACGATCTACAACAACGATCTGGCGCTGGTTCAGGACAGCCGGCAACTGAACATTCCAAGCGGCCGCTCGCGCCAGGAATTCCCCGACGTGTCCGCCCAGATCCGCCCGGAGACGGTGAGCCTGACCGGCAACGGCGTCGGCATCGTCGAGCAGAATTTCGATTTCGACCTGCTTTCGCCGCAGGCCTTGATCCAGAAGGCGGTGGGCGAGACGATCACCCTTGTTCGAACCAATCCGGCGACCGGCGCCGAGGTCCGGGAACGCGCGCGGGTACTTGCCGCCAATGGCGGGGTCGTCCTCCAGATCGGCGAGCGGATCGAGGTGCTGCGCGACGACGGGCTGCCGGTTCGAGTGATCTTCGATCGCGTTCCCGAGAATCTGCGTGCCCGTCCGACCTTGTCGGTGACGCTGGAAAGCGGACAATCGGGAACGCGTCCCGTCACCTTGACCTATCTGACTCCCGGGCTCGGCTGGGAGGCCGATTATGTCGCCTTGTTCGACGAGGCGAACGGCCGGATGGACGTTCAGGGGTGGATTACTCTGACCAACAATAGCGGCACCGAATATCGCAACGCCGATACCCTCCTGGTCGCGGGGGCCGTCGGTCAGAACCAGCCGGGCTACGGCCGCTCTTATCCGCCGCCGCCGCCGCCAGGTCGGCCGATCCGCGAGGCCGGGACCCAGACGGCCGATCGCGAGCGGCTCGGCGACTTCTATCTTTACCCGCTTCCCGAACGGACGACGATCGCCAACCGCCAGCAGAAGCAGGTGAGTTTCCTCGACGTCGCGGGAAGCCCTGCCGCTCGCGCTTATGAATATCGCAACACCTGGCTCGGCACTCAGGACCAGCCGGTCAGCGCCAACAGCGTGCTTCGCTTCTCCAGCTCGCGCGACCAGGGTCTGGGCGACGCACTGCCTGCAGGAACGGTCCGGGTCTACCAACGCGATGCCCGCGGCAATCCGCAGTTCGTCGGCGAGAGCGCGATCGGCCACACGCCGATGGGATCCGAGCTCGGGCTCGTCATCGGCCAGGCTTTCGACGTCAAGGTCCAGCCGGTCGTGGAGCAGCGCGAACGCATGTCCGAGACGCGGTGGCGGACCCGGATGCGCTACACCCTGACCAACGCCCGGCCGGTCGCCGTCACCGTCGACCTCCTCCAGTCGGGGCTTTGGGGCGACACGCGAATCATCGATGAGAGCCAGCC
>DAINCA010000125.1:0-6067 GCA_036732645.1 Allosphingosinicella sp. | reverse complement strand
AGGAACGAGAGTGGAAGTTCCGAACAACCGCCAAATGCGTGGCTGCGCGTCGTCGACAACCGGCAGGTCTGGCTCAGGCCGCTTTTTCACTCAGGCTGCGTTCGTAGAGCATCGCCAGGCCCTGGATGGTCAGATCGGACTCGATCGCATCGAACAGATCGGTATGCTGATCGAACAAGGTAGCCATGCCGCCGGTGGCGATCACCTGGACCGGGCGGCCGATCTCCGCCTTCATCCGGCTCACCAGGCCCTCCATCATGGAAATATAACCCCAATAGATGCCGATCTGCATCTGCGCCTCGGTCGTCCGGCCGATGACGGTCGGGTCTTCCGGCGCGACGATCCCTACCCTGGGCAACCTGGCGGCGGCGGAGACCAAAGCGTCGAGCGAGAGGTTGATCCCCGGAGCGATGATTCCGCCTTTGTAGGCGCCGGTATAATCGACCACGTCGAACGTCGTCGCGGTTCCGAAATCGATGACGATCAGGTCACCCTCGAAAAGCGCATGGGAGGCGATCGTGTTGAGAACACGGTCGGCGCCGACCGAACCGGGTTCGGCAACGTCGAGCTCAACCCCCCAGTCGACCGGTGGCTGCCCCGCCACGAGCGGCTCGGTACCGAAATATTTGACCGCCAGCACTTCGAGATTGTGAAGGGCCCGGGGCACCACGGTGCCGATGATGACGGCGGCGACATCGTCCTTCGAAAAGCCTTCGAGCGCGAGAAGCTGGTGAAGCCACACCGCATATTCATCGGCGGTCCGGCGCGGATCGGTGGCGATACGCCAGCGCGCGCGGATGACCTTGTCCTCGACCAGAGCGAAGACCAGGTTGGTGTTGCCGGCATCGATGGCGAGAAGCATCCTGTCCCTTCCCCTCAGATGAGAAAGACGTCGCCGGCGTGAATGACACGGCTGGTCCCGTCCGCCAAGCGAAGCCTGAGGGCTCCATCTTGGTCCAGCCCGTCAAACTCGCCTACACCCTCGGACGTGGCGAGCTTCGTGCCCAACGGATGCGCCCGCTCGAGCCAGGATTGGCGAAGCGTGCCGATGCCCTCGGTCCGCCAGCATCGAAGCCATCGAGTAAAGCCCTCCGCAAGCGTCCCGAGCAGCGCAACGGGTTGTGGCGCGGCACCGGTCAATGCCTTCAGGCTTGTCACGGGACGCTCCAGGCCTTCGGGACAGGAAGCGAGGTTGACGCCGAAGCCGGCGATCACCGCCTCCCCTTCCCGCTCGAGCAGGATTCCGGCCAGCTTGGAACCGTCCGCGACAAGATCGTTCGGCCATTTGATGTGGACGCCCTCGGCATGAAACGTCACCGCCTCATGAAGCGCCACGGCCGCGACCAGAGCAAGCGTCGGTGCCGGCGGATCGCCGGGCCGGAGACGGACGATCGTGCTGGCGTAGAGATTGCCGGCCGGCGATTCCCAGCGGCGGCCCTGCCGGCCCTTGCCACCGGTCTGCCTTTCGGCGTGGAGCCAGAGCCCCTCTTCGGCGCCGTCGCGCGCCAGTGCGGCCAGATCTTCGTTGGTCGAGCCCGTTTCGGGGACCGAGCGGATCAAAAGAGCGCGGACGCCGCGTTCATGGTCGCGCTCTCGAGCGCCGGAATCGCCAGATAGCCGAGCGGCGAGACGAACAAGGCCGAAGCGAGGATCAGCAACGTTCCGACCGGTTCCCGGGTCGGGGCATAAGCAGGCGCGGGCTCGTCGAAATACATCAATTTGACGATCATGATGTAATAGAAGGCGCTGATCACCGAGGTCGCGATGGCGACTGCGGCAAGCCAGGTGAGATCCGCCGCAACCGCCGCGTCGAACACCAGGAATTTCGGCCAGAAGCCGAACAAGGGTGGCACCCCGGCGAGGCTGAACATGAAGATCGCCATCGCCAGAGCGAGCCCGGGACGGGTCCGTGACAGGCCCGAAAGCGAAGCGACCGTCTCGATCGGGCGATCTTCGGCGTCCCGCATCCTGAGGACGACCAGGAAGGCTCCGAGCGTCATGACCGTGTAGACGGCCATGTAGAACAATACGGAGGAGACGCCGGCCTGTCCGGCCGCGGCGAGCCCCACCAGCGCGAAGCCGACATTGTTGATCGAGCTGTAGGCCAAGAGGCGCTTGATGTTGCGTTGTCCGATCGCGGCGACGCCGCCGAGGATCGTCGAGGCAAGCGCCATGAAGATGATGATCTGCCGCCAGGATTCGAGCGCTGGGCCCATGCCTTCCACGGTCACTCGCACCAGCAAGGCCATGGCCGCGACCTTGGGCGCAGCGGAGAAATAGGCGCTGACCGGCGTCGGCGCCCCTTCGTAGACGTCGGGCGTCCACATGTGGAACGGCACCGCCGACACCTTGAAGGCCAGCCCGGCCAGCACGAAGACCAATCCGAAGAGTTCGCCTTGGGAAACGCCGTCGGTGCCCAAGGCCGAAGCGATGCCGCCGAACAAGGTCGTGCCGGTAAATCCGTAAAGAAGGGAGATGCCGTAAAGCAGGATCCCCGAGGCGAGCGCGCCCAGGACGAAATATTTGAGGCCCGCCTCGGCCGAACGGGAATCGGTCCGCTGGAACGAGGCCAGGACGTAGGAGGCAAGGCTCAGAAGCTCCAACCCGACGTAAAGCGTCAGCAGGTCACCTGCCGACACCATCATTCCCATGCCGATGACGGAGAACAGAATGAGGACCGGATATTCGGCGCGGAAATCGCGGTCACGTCCGAACCAGCTCATCGCCGCAAGCATCGAAACCGCGGCGCCGATATAGATCACGATCTTCGAGAAGGCTGCGAAACTGTCGCCGATGAACAGACCGTCGAAGGCGACCCCGCCGGAATCCCGGATTCCGGGTACGAAAAACGCTGCAACGGCGAGCGCAAGGACCCCAAGCCAGGTCAAGGCCGGGCCGGAACGATCGCCCACCCAGGCGGCGACGAGCATCAGGATGAGGCTAGCGCCGGTAACGATCAGTTCCGGCATGACGATGAGGAAGCTGTCGACCATCAGTGCGCGACCTCCGCGCCCTCATGGGCCGGGGCGCCCTGTGTCACTTTCGCGTCGCCGGGCGGCGCCGCGCGTTCGATCCGCTCGAGCAGGAGGGTCACGTCCTGGCGCATCGGCGCCATGAAGCTTTCCGGATAAATTCCCATCCACAGAACGACGGCGGCGATCGGCACCATGAACGCCAGTTCGCGCTTCGAAAGATCGGGCATCGCCGCCGCCTCAGGCGTTCGGGCCGTGCCGAAGGCGATCCGCCAGTAGAGCAAGAGCATGTACGCGGCCCCGAGGATGATGCCGGTGGTCGCGACGGCGCCGACCCAGCTGCTGGCGGCAAAGCCACCCATGAGGGCAAGGAATTCCCCGACGAAACCGCTCGTCCCGGGAAGACCCACCGCGGCCATAGTGAAGAGGAGAAACAAAAGGGCGAAAGCCGGCATGTTGTTGGACACGCCGCCATAAAGATCGATCTCGCGCGTGTGCATCCGATCGTAGACGACGCCGACGCACAGGAAGAGGGCGCCTGATACCAGACCGTGGCTGAGCATGACGACGAGGCCGCCTTCGATACCCTGCCGGTTGAACGCGAACAGGCCGATCGTGACGAACGCCATGTGAGCGACCGAGGAATAAGCGATCAGCTTCTTCATGTCCTGCTGAACCAGTGCGACGAGTGAGGTGTAGACGATCGCCACCATGGACAGGCCGAAGATCACCCAGACGAGCTGAGCCGACGCTTCCGGGAACATGGGCAAGGAGAAGCGAACGAAGCCATAGCCACCCAACTTCAGGAGAACGCCCGCGAGGATGACGGAGCCGGCCGTCGGCGCCTGAACGTGAGCGTCCGGAAGCCAGGTGTGGACCGGCCACATCGGCAACTTCACCGCGAAGCTCGCCAGGAAGGCCAGCCACAACCAGGTCTGTGCGCCCGGTGGAAAGTCGAACTCCATCAGCTGCGGAATGGAGGTGGTGCCGGCATGATTCACCATCCACAGCATCGCGATCAGCATCAGCACCGAGCCGAGCAAGGTGTAGAGGAAGAATTTGTAGGCCGCGTAGATCCGGTCCTTGCCGCCCCAGATCCCGATGATGAGATACATCGGGATCAGGCCGGCCTCGAAGAAGATGTAAAACAGGAAGAGATCCTGGGCCATGAAGACGCCGATCATCAGCGTCTCCATCAGCAGGAACGAAGCCATATATTCCGGAACCCGCTGCTCGATCGACCGCCATGAGGCGGCGATGCAGATCGGCATGAGGAAGGCGGTCAGAACGATCAGCATCAAGGCGATGCCGTCGATCCCCAACGCCCAGGCGAAGCGCCCGAACAGAGGCGCATATTCGACGAACTGCCACTGCGCGCCGCCGATCTGGAAGGTCGCCCACAAGCCGATGCTGAGCAACAAGGTCGCAAGCGTCGTCAGCAACGCGATCCAGCGGGCGCCGTTGGCGCTCGTCAGCAGGCACGCCAACGCGCCGAGCAAAGGCAGCGCGAGGATCGCCGAAAGGATCGGAAAGCCGTTCATCGGGCCATCGCCCACGTCGTGGCGGCGGCGACGCCGATCAGCATCACCAGAGCATATGTATAGAGATAGCCGGACTGGGCGCGCATCGCGACGCGGGTCCCCGAGTAAACCGCCGTCGCGACCCCGTCCGGACCGAACCGATCGATCGTCTGTTCGTCACCGCGCTTCCAGAACTGGCGGCCGAGCCAGGCGGCCGGCCGAACCAAAGCCACGTCGTACAATTCGTCGAAATACCATTTGTTGTAGAGGAAGTTGTGAAGCAGGCCGAACTGGCCCACGAAGCGATCAGGGATCGATGGATTGCGGACATAAGCGTTCCACGAGATCAGGAAGCCCAGGATCATCGCTGCCGCGGGCGACAGCTTCACCCACAAAGGAACCTCGTGGATGGCGTGCATCAGATGGGTGTCGAACGCGATGCTTCCGGCCCAGAAATGGGCGCCTTCCTCGACGTCGATGAAGACATGGTGGAACAGCATTCCGGCAAAGACCGCGCCCAATGACAAGAGGCCGAGCGGTACGAGCATCGTCCACGGGCTCTCGTGCGGATGATAGCCGCCCGTCCCGGCCGGGACCTGGAGAGCGGTCGTTTCGCCCGGATGGGTGTCGTGGCCGGAATCCTCATCGGCCGGATGATCATGGTGATCGCCATGAAGCGCATGCTGGATATGCTCGGACTGAGCCCAGCGTGGCTTGCCGAAGAAGGTCAGGAACACCAGGCGCCAGCTGTAGAAGCTGGTGAGTAGGGCTGCGAACACGCCGACCGCGAAAGCCAGGCCGCCGACCGTCGTCCCGCTGGCGAAGGCGCTTTCGATGATCGCGTCTTTCGAGAAGAAGCCGGCGAAACCGAAGCTCGGCAGCCCCGCAACCTGGATGATGCCGACACCGGTAATGGCCAAAGTACCGATTAGCATCGCCCAGAAGGTGACCGGTATTTCACGCCGCAGCGCCCCATAGAAACGCATGTCCTGTTCATGGTGCATCGCGTGGATGACGCTGCCCGCACCGAGGAACAACAAGGCCTTGAAGAAGGCATGGGTGAAGAGGTGGAACATCGCCGCGCCGTAGGCGCCGACGCCGGCGGCAAAGAACATGTAACCCAGCTGCGAGCAGGTCGAATAAGCGATGACGCGCTTGATGTCGTTCTGAACCGTGCCGACGGTCGCGGCGAAAAAGGCGGTGGCGGCGCCGACGACGGTGACGACCGTAAGCGCCACTTCGCTGGTTTCGAACATCGGCGACAATCGGCAGACCATGAACACGCCGGCCGTCACCATGGTTGCGGCGTGGATCAGGGCCGACACCGGCGTCGGCCCTTCCATCGCGTCGGGAAGCCAGGTGTGAAGACCCAGCTGGGCCGATTTGCCCATCGCGCCGATGAACAGGAGTATGCAGAGCAAGGTCATCGTGTCGAGGCGGCCGCCGAGGAAACCGATCGTCGAGCCGCTCATCCCGGGCGCCGCCTCGAGGATGGCCGGGATCGAGACGGTACCGAACACGAGGAACGTGCCGAAGATTCCGAGCGAGAAGCCGAAATCGCCGATCCGATTGACG
>DAINCA010000124.1:0-6089 GCA_036732645.1 Allosphingosinicella sp. | reverse complement strand
ATCCAGTAATAATTGTCCTCGTCGCGGCGGCAGCCGTCGCCGGTGAAATAGCGGTTCCGATAGGTCGAGAAATAGGTCTGCACGAACCGTTCGTGATCGCCATAGACGCTCCGCATCTGGCCCGGCCAGCTGGCCGCGATGCAAAGGTTTCCCGAAGCGGCGCCGCCCAGTTTGTGGCCGTCGCCGTCGACCAGTTCAGGCACGATCCCGAAAAACGGGCGGCCCGCTGATCCCGGCTTCATGTCGTGCGCGCCGGGCAGGGTGGTGATCATGATCCCGCCCGTCTCCGTCTGCCACCAGGTGTCGACGATCGGGCAGCGTTCTTCGCCCACCACACGCCAGTACCACAGCCAGGCTTCGGGATTGATCGGTTCGCCGACCGATCCGAGCAGCCTGATCGACGAGCGATCATGCTTCTTCACCGGAGCCTCGCCCTCTCGCATCAGTGCCCTAATGGCGGTGGGCGCCGTATAGAAGATGTCGACCTTGTGGCGGTCGACGACGTCCCAGAACCGGCTGAAATCGGGATAATTGGGGACGCCTTCGAACATCAGGCTGGTGGCGCCGTTGATGAGCGGACCATAGACGACGTAGGAATGGCCGGTAACCCAGCCGACGTCCGCGGTGCACCAGAAGATCTCGCCCTGGCGATAGTCGAAGACGTAATGGAACGTTGAGGCGGTCCACACGGCATAACCGCCGGTGGTGTGGAGAACGCCCTTCGGCTTGCCCGTCGATCCTGAAGTGTAGAGGATGAACAACGGATCTTCTGCCGCCATCGGTTCGCATGGGCATTCGTCCGGAACCACAGCGGCGAGCTCGTGATAATAATGATCGCGTCCGGACTTCATCTCGACGGGGTCGCCGAGATGGCGGACGACGATGACGGCGTCGACCTCAGCGCCCTTCCGCAGCGCTTCATCGACATTGGCCTTCAGCGGCACGAGCTTGCCGCCGCGCTTGCCGCCATCGGCGGTGACCACGATGCGGCTGGCGCAATCCTCGATCCGGCCGTGCAGTGCCTCGGGTGAGAAGCCGCCGAAGACAACGCTGTGCACGGCGCCGATCCGGGCGCAGGCGAGCATCGCCACCGCCGCTTCCGGGATCATCGGCATGTATAACGTAATCCGGTCGCCCTTGGCCGCACCGACAGATTTCAGGACGTTCGCCATTCGAACCACTTCGGCGTGGAGCTCGCCATAAGTCAGCGAACGGACGTCGCCAGGTTCATCGCCTTCCCACAGGATCGCTACTTGCTGCGATCGCTCGGCGAGATGACGGTCGACGCAATTGTGACAGAGATTTAGAATCCCGTCTTCGAACCAGCGTATGTCTACCGGATCGAACGACCAGTCGCCGATCCGGGTCGGTTGCCGGTCCCAGTCCAGCCGCTGTGCCTGCTCCGCCCAGAAGCCGTCCGGGTCCTCGATCGAGCGGCGGTAGAGCGCATCATATTGGTCGGCAGTACAATGGCTGTTGCGGATAGCTTCGCTCGGTGGAGGGATGCGTTCCATGGTGGCTCGTGCGCTCCTGGAAAGCGCCGAGCCTTAGCCGCTCGCTGCTCCGGATGCCAGAGTGCGGGCGAGCGCAGTGCGCCCGCCCGCCCTTATTACTGGCCGAGAATCCGGTCCCGCAGCGACCGTCGTCGGCGCCTCTCCGGCTGCGGTTGGTTGCCGCTTTCGCCCCGCATCATCGCGTCCATGTCCATTCCGAGCATGCCCATGTAAGCCGAGCGGGTGCGGAGCTTCACGGTCCAGTCGGGAGCCCAGCTGGAGCGAGCATTGGCCGGGCGGGCCGGATGGCTGAAATTCGCTTCCGGTCCGAAAGCGGTGACATTGAGCATGGCGCCCTGAACCCTTTGCGCGACCTCGGCTGGGACCGTGCATTGCTGGGTCTGGGCCGGGAGCAGTACGCGCTGCTGGAGCAAGCGGGCAATCTCTTCCTGGCTCAGATAATCCATCATCCCCATCATCGACAGCTGGGTCTCACTCGAGCTCCACAGAACCATATCGCCGTTTTGGGAAGCGCCCATGGCGGTTGCGAACCAGGCGCGCGCATTCGGAACCGGTTGCCAGCTGACCGGAACGGCCCCGCTGGACGCGGCTGTGTTCGACGTCAATGTGACAGGGGAAAGGAAATCCTGTCCAGCCGCCAGCGAGAAGCGAATCTCCGGGCTGTAATTTCCACGGACAACATGATCGCCGACGAGGCTGGCATTGGCCGGTACGGACGTTTCGGACCGATCATTCGGCCATTCGCCGTAGGTCGGGTGGGTCAGCGAAGACGGCGGCGTCATCGGCCGAAAAGGCTGTTGAGTGAAAGCGGGCGGAACCTGGCCCGCGGCGAGCCGGGACAGGTCGATCTCGAAAGGTTGACCGGGACGGGCACGGTCGCCGCAGCCCCAGTAAACGAATATCCGGCCGCGTGGCCGCTCGATTTGCGCGGGCCAGCTCGCCGTGCCCTGCTGGGCCGGAACGGCCTGCGGGGATACGAGCGGCAAAGAAGATCCGGCGCCAAGAAGAACAGGCGGCAGATGCTCGGCACTCGGGCTTCCGGCCGCTCGCGAGGATCCGCCGAGTTGCAGCTGGAGACGTCGCACATGGCTCGGTGGCGCACTGGCGCGGCGGCCGCCGGAAAGCAGGCCACCAAGCACATTGCCGACATTAGGACGGGCGCCGGCGGTGTTCATCGCCCCGGCCATCATTCCGCTCATGGTCTCGGCCGACATCCAGTAGGTCGCGGGGCGGTTTGCGGTCGCCTGCCGGTTCTGCGCGACGGCAGCCGCTCCACCCCCTATGATCGTCACGACGGCTGCGCTTAACAGGAATCTTGAATTCAACATGGAGCCCCCTATCTGAAGGAACCGGGACAATAGCCTCTCATTGGTGGAAAATCACCGATTCTCGAGCATCGGAACGGGACCAGATCGATTTTTTTGCCGTGACGTTGAAATGCTCGATAGGGGGATCCTGTTGCGAATACGCCGTATGATCTATATAGGACACTTCTTTTTTGACCTCTGAGACCATGCCCGCGATCGCTGAAAAGCTTCCTGCCTTTTCCTGGGCCCCGGTCGTGCGGCAGCACGCCTGGGCATGGGTCGTGCTCGCGACGATGGCGGCCTTGTGGATCGTCGCTGGGCTAAGCATTGCCGTGCGCGAGCCTTCCGCCGACCTGATCATCAACGGCAAGGCACCCGACCGGGTGGTACGTCAGCTCAAAGCGGCGGCGGCGGCGACGGCGGCGACCCAGCTCAAGCAGGTCTCCCGCGATGACGCTCTGGCTTTCAACGCCTCGATTCCGATTTCGGACGCGGCCAATCCCTCGGCCCGGCCGTTCAGCATGTCGGGCGCAAGCGCTGCCGACCGGCTGCGGGCGATCGACTGCCTCACGGCCGCCATTTACTACGAAGCCGCCACCGAGCCTCTGGATGGCCAGCGCGCGGTCGCACAGGTCGTTCTCAACCGCGCCCGTCACCCGGCTTATCCGAGCAGCGTCTGCGGAGTCGTTTTCGAAGGCGCTCGGCGGACCAATCTCGGCTGTCAGTTCAGCTTTACCTGCGACGGTTCGCTCCGGCGCGCTCCAATGGCCTCTTACTGGGAGCGTGCCAAGCGGGTCGCCGAAGCGGCGATCTCCGGCTACGTTTATGCGCCGGTGGGCTGGGCAACGCATTACCACACCAATTGGGTCGTGCCTTACTGGGCGTCGAGCCTGGTCAAGGCCGCCAACGTCGGAACCCACATCTTCTATCGCTGGAGCGGCGGCTGGGGCCGTCCGCGCGCTTTCGGCCGGAGTCTGCCGGGGGTCGAGCCGGCGATCGCCTGGCGCGGCGGCTTCGGCCAGCCAAGCCGCGAGGAGCGTGAGGCGGAAGCCCTGCTCGCCGCAGAGCGTGACGCTGCTGCCCAGCAGGCGGCAGCCGACGCGGCCGTGGAATCTGCCACCGGCCACAGTGTCGACAGTTTCAACCGGGCGGTTCTTCGTCGCTACGAGCCGCTCCAGCGCGAGAGCGCCAATGCCCGGATCACCGAGCGTTTGAACAATAACGCCACCGCCCAGCCCGTGACCCGGAGCCAGCGATGGGCGCTCACCGGCGACAGCTCGACCTCGTCCGGTCAGACGCCACTCGGAAGCCAACCAACCGAGCTGGAGGGGGTCCGCTTCAAGGCTCCGGCCAGCGATGGCAATGAGACGGCTACTACCACGCGCGAGCAGTAGCGCGCCCTGGCATCGTCTCGCGCCCGTGCTAAGGCGATGCACGTGAACCCCGTCTTCGCCAACCTTCCAACCAGCATCTTCGAGAAAATGTCAGCGCTCGCCCGAGCGCACGACGCCGTCAATCTCGGCCAGGGTTTCCCCGATTTCGGCTGGCCGGACATCGTTCTCGACAAGGCTGCCGAAGCCGTCCGCTTCGGCTACAATCAATATCCGCCGATGCGCGGCCTTCCCGAGTTGCGCGAAGCGGTCGCGGCTTATTATCGGCGATGCCAGGGTCTGGACGTCGAGGCTGAACGAGTCACGATAACTTCCGGCGCGACCGAGGCGCTGGCGGACGCAATCCTCGCGCTCGTCGAGCCGGGTGACGAGGTCGTCCTGTTCCAGCCGCTTTACGACGCGTATTTGCCGCTCGTTCTTCGCGCCGGCGGCAAGCCGCGTTTCGTGCGTTTGTCGCCGCCGGAATGGCGGATAACCGAGGAAGATCTCGCGGCCGCATTCACCGACCGCACCCGGCTCGTGGTCTTCAACAATCCCCACAATCCGACGGCGCGAATGTTCGATCGCGAAGAGCTGGCCTTGCTCGCCGAATTTTGCGTTCGCCACGACGTGATCGCTTTGTCCGACGAGGTCTGGGAGCAGATCGTGTTCGGCGGCCGGGATCATGTCCCGCTATCGCTCATGCCCGGGATGGCCGAACGGACGGTCAAGGTCGGATCGGCCGGGAAGATCTTCTCCCTTACCGGCTGGAAGGTCGGCTGGCTGGTGGCGCCACCCGATCTTGGACCGGCCCTCGCGGCTGCGCATCAGTTCGTCACCTTTGCCACGCCGCCGCCTCTTCAGGTGGCGGTGGCATTTGGCCTCGAGCAGGCGATGGCCGACGTCGAAGCCACCTGTCTGGCTTTCGCCTCGTCCCGCGACCGGCTGGCTTCGGGGCTTCAGGCGAAGGGGTTCGTTCCGCTCGCGGCGGAGGGCACCTATTTCGTCTGTGTCGATCTCGCCGCGTCAGGGATCAGGGTCGACGACACGATCTTCTGCGAGCGCGCGGTTCGTGAGGCGGGGGTGGCGGCCATTCCCATTTCGGCTTTCTATGCCGAGGCGCCGGTGCGTAACGTTATCCGACTGTGCTTTGCGAAGAAGGACGAGACGCTCGATCGCGGCATCGAGCAACTCAGCCTGGCCCGCGAGCTGTTCCTCTAGCCGGTGCGCTCGCCAATGCGCCTGCGATCCAGGCGCAGACGATCAGTTGAAGCGAATGGAAAATCATGACCGGAAGGATGATCGATCCCGCGGCCGCGCCCGGGAACAGGATCCGGGCCATCGGCGCGCCACTGGCGAGGCTCTTGACGGAGCCGCAGAACAGGATCGCGACCCGGCTGTCGTAGGGAAATCGACCGGCTCGGCCGATGGCCCAGCTTGCTGCGAGGATCAGCCCGAGGAGCGCAAGGAGCAGGGAGGCAAGCAAGGCGATCTCCTGCGCTGGCAATCGTCGCCAGACGCCCGCCACCGTGGCCGCAGAAAAGGCGCCATAGACAGCCAGCAAAATCGTCCCTTTGTCGACCACCAGGGTAAGTCGCGGCCGGTCCGCGACGAGCGGCAGCAAATGAGACCGAAGCCCATGGCCGAGCAGGAAAGGAAGGAACAAGAGGACGAAGATTCTGGCGATGCTTTCGAGGCCGATCGCCGCACCCTGCGCCTGGAGCAGGGCCGTCACCAGCAAGGGTGTAACGAATACTCCGATCAGGTTTGAGAAAGCCGCCGCGGCGACCGCACCAGCGACATTGCCGCCGGCACTCGACGAGTCGGCGAGGGCGCTCTGACCGGTGGAGGGGAGCGCACAGAGGAAAGGCAGGCAGATCCACAATGCAGGGGACAAC
>DAINCA010000123.1:0-6141 GCA_036732645.1 Allosphingosinicella sp. | reverse complement strand
GCCAGCAAACGGAGCTCAGGCTGCAGGATCTGCAATCGGAACTCGCCCACGTCGGTCGGCTCAGCGAAATGGGCACGTTTGCATCATCCCTGGCGCACGAGCTCAACCAGCCGCTCACCGCGGTTGCCAATTATTGCGAAACCGCCCGGGATCTACTCGCATCGGAGCCTGATCCCGACACCATGACCATGATTCGCGAGGCGATGGACGATGCTGCCCAACAGGCGATCCGCGCCGGCCAGATCGTTCGCCGCTTGCGCGAGTTCATCAACACCGGCGAGACGGTACGAAAAGCCGAGAGCCTGCAGCGGTTGCTCACCGAAGCAAACGCCTTGGCGCTGGTCGGTTCGCGCGAACACGGCATCGAAGTACAGGTTCAGCTCGATCCGACAGCTGATCAGGTCTTTGTCGACCGGATCCAGATCCAGCAGGTGCTCGTGAACCTCATCCGCAACGCTATCGATGCGATGGTCGACAGTCCGGTGCGCAGCCTTACGATCCGGACCGAGCCCGAACGCCGCGGCTTTGTGCGCGTAAACATAGAGGATAGCGGCTCGGGGATCAGCGAATCTGTAGCTGCGAAACTGTTCCAGCCGTTTGTGACGTCGAAGAAGAGCGGGATGGGCATCGGCCTTTCCATCTGCCGCACGATCGTCGAGGCCCATGGCGGGCGGATCTGGTTTGAGCCGGCGCCGGATTCGGGCACAATCTTCCACTTCACTCTACCCGCCGGAGCCTGAGAATGACGGATGCTGACCTGCCGCTTGTGCACCTGGTCGACGACGACGGGGCAATACGCCGGTCTGCCGGGTTCATGCTAAAGACATCAGGATATCAGGTCAGAAGCTATGAATCGGGCGTCGAGCTGCTGAAGTGCCTTGGTGAGCTCAGTCAAGGTTGCATCCTGCTCGACATCCGGATGCCGGGAATGGACGGGCTCGAGGTCCAGCAGGCCCTCAGGGATAAGGGCGTGACCTTGCCAGTCATCATTATGACAGGTCACGGTGACGTCACGCTGGCGGTGAGGGCGATGAAGGCGGGCGCAATCGACTTCATCGAGAAACCGTTCGAGAAGGCGACGCTGCTCGACGCGATTGAGCAGGGAATCAAACGGCTGCGCGACGTTGAAAAGGGGCATGACCTCGCCAAGGATGCCACGGTTCGTCTCGGCGCGCTGACGCCACGCGAACGCGACGTGCTCGGCGGGCTTGCACAAGGCCTGCCGAACAAGACCATTGCCTATGACCTGGGAATCAGTCCCCGCACGGTCGAAATCCATCGTGCCAATCTGATGGCGAAGCTGGATGTTCGCAGCCTGTCAGAAGCGCTACGGATCGCCTTTGCCGCCGAAGCTCGATAACCCATAAAGGCTGGAAGGCAGGCTGCCGCGCTAGCGCGGAAATATATCTCGTCGCCGCGAATCGCGACGATCTCGTGAAGCCGCCAGCTTCCCGTGAGAGCAGTTCGGCGTTTGCATAAGGCTTGAATGACATGAAGGCCGGTGTTGCCACCGGCCTTCACTTTCCTAAAAACTCCCTTTCTGCCGTGAAGACAGATCGGTCGCCCTTCGGCGGATCAGGTTCCGACCGTCATCTTTCGAGACGAACGGTTCCTTCTCGGGTCACCCACACTGGCATTGCTGCCCTTATGAGCCCCCACGCGGGCTCCGATAAGACATTGCTGCCTTCCCGTTACCCTTTCGCAGCGCCATCGCCCGAAGGCTCCAGTGCCGCAGGACGGTCTGGAAAATCAGAGCGGCTTCGGCTCGCGCCGCTGCCTCACATCTCTTCCTCGCTCGCCCAACCGTTTAGCGGCTTTCGCTGCTCTCCGGTGCCGCCAGGGGAGCAAGTCCCTCAGCGACCATTCCTTTCTAGGCTGGCCGATCGGCGGGCAATATACGGAAATGTACCTAGCCTGCAGCAGGCTTGAATCACACCGACAGAACCCGACATCCGCATAGCATACAGTGGCTGCAGCCACACCGCCGCGCAGCTGTGAATCACATGACCTACGCGACTTTACCTATTTCTCAGAGGAACAGATCCGGTCATCAAAGGGCCGAGGTCTTCCGGAGGCCCAGCTCCTCCCCCCAAGCGCCCCCTCCGGAAGACCATGCAACTGCTGACGATGGTTGTTTGAGCAGAAGGCACAATCAAAGATGAAGCCATGCTGATTCAATTGACGCTCGCCAGCGTCATGGTCGTCATAACCGTGTTGATTCACTTGGTCGGCTTGGCATTCATCATCCGCGTGATCAGGTCCCAGCTACCGCTTTTCCGCGGGCTGCGTTTCTCACCGCTGACCGTCCTGATCGGGGCGTCGGGCGGTGTGTTTGCCATTCATTCCATTGAGATATGGCTCTACGCCGCGCTGTATCTGGCGCTCGGCGCGCTTGGCCATTTCGAAGAGGCGCTCTACTTCTCGACCGTTACCTATGCGTCGATCGGCTATGGCGACGTGCTGATGCCTCACGGGTGGCGAATACTGGGCGCCATCGAGGGAGCGACCGGCATCATCATGCTCGGGTGGTCGACGGCTTTCCTCGTTTCGTTGCTATCGCAATTGAAGATCTTTGGTCACGATTGGCTAACCCCAACTCCATAGGGAGTTTCGACGGAAGCTTGCGAGTGGTGCTTAGCTGCGTCCTACCGCGCCGACCGGCGACGGTGCTGGTCAGCAGTTGCGCGATTTGGTTCGGGCCTGGTCCTCGGATCGTCGGAGGCGGTTAAGCAGCCACTTTTGCTTGCTATAAGCGAAGTAGCTCTAACTGCTGTCGACTGCGCGTCATTTACTGCGCGCAGCACCTCGCGAGAAAAGCGGGCTCAGATCGTGGAGAGCGCATCCCTGGCAGCCGACCCCGGTATTGGAGGTTCTGCGGCCTTCTTGAGGAAGCGGCGGGCTCCAAGCAGCTTGTAAATCGCCGGGATCACGAACAGCGAGAGCAAGGGGGCAGTGATCATCCCGCCGACCATTGGCGCGGCGAGCCGCTGCATCACCTCCGACCCGGTGCCTTCGCTGATCAGCAGTGGGAACAGGCCGGCCAGGATCACCGCGGCTGTCATGGCCTTGGGGCGGACGCGCAGCACCGCGCCTTCCATCAGCGCCTCGTCCAGATCCTCGTCGTTGGCGAATCGACCCTTTGCGATCTGCCCCTCGATTGACCGGTCGAGGTAGACAAGCATCACCACGCCGAACTCGGCTGCCAGCCCCGCCAGCGCAATGAAACCGACGACCGTGGCGACTGACACCGCGTGGCCCAGCAGATAGACCAGCCAGATGCCGCCGATCAGCGCGAACGGAAGGGTCAAGAGGATGATCAGCGCCTCGCGGACGCGCTTGAACGCCAAGTAGAGCAAAAGAAAGATGATCCCGATCGTGAGCGGGACGATCCACATCAGCCGCTGGGCAGCGCGCTCGGCATATTCGAACTGGCCGGACCAGACTAGCGAATAGGCGGTAGGCAACTTGACCTCCGCGGACACCTTCTCGCGTGCATCGCCGACAAAGCCGACCAGGTCGCGGTCGCGCACGTCGATATAAACCCAGGCCGACGGCCGCGCATTTTCGCTCTTGATCATCACGGGTCCGTCGGCGATCTCAACCGCGGCGACCGCGCCGAGCGGGACGATCGCCCCGCCGCCCGTGACGATCGGAAGCGTTCGAAGTGCATCGACGCTGTCGCGGCTCTCACGAGGGAAACGGATGTTGATAGGGAAGCGGGCGAGTCCCTCCAGCTTCTCGTCGACGGGCATTCCTCCGACTGCCGCCGCAGCCGTATCCTGGACGTCCTCGATCGAGAGACCGTAGCGGGCGGCGGCCAGCCGGTCGACGCGGATGTCGATGTAGCGTCCGCCGAGGATTCGGTCCGAGATCGCCGAGGTGGTTCCAGGGACTGTCTTGACCACCCGCGCGATGTCCGCGCCGATGCGGTCCAGAGTCGCCAGATCCGGTCCGGAGACCTTCACGCCGACCGGGCTCTTGATGCCGGTCGCGAGCATGTCGATCCGGTTGCGGATTGGCGGAACGAACACGTTGGCGAGTCCGGGCACGCGCACCTTGGAGTCGAGTTCTGAGATAATCTTTTCGGTGGTCATCCCCGGCCGCCACTCGCTTTCGGGCTTGAGCTGGATGGTTGTCTCGAACATCTCGATCGGCGCCGGGTCGGTCGCCGTCTCAGCGCGCCCCGCCTTACCGAACGCGCTCTTCACTTCCGGGACGGTCTTGATCATTCGATTGGTGATTTGGAGCAGTTCCGAGGCTTTGGATGCTGACAGGCCGGGGAGCGCGGTGGGCATGTAGAGCAGGTCGCCTTCGGCGATCACGGGCATGAACTCGCCGCCCAGCCGTGACATCGGCCAAGCGGTGAGGAGCAGCGCTCCAGCGGCAAGCCCGAGCACTAACTTCGGTCGACCCATCACCCAGCTGAGGCCCGGACGGTAGGCGTGAATCAGGAAGCGGTTGATCGGGTTGTCCGCCTCGCGCCGGATCCGCCCCTTGACGAAAATCACCATCAGAACCGGGATCAGGGTAATCGACAGCGCGGCGGCGGCGGCCATTGAATAGGTCTTGGTCAGCGCCAGCGGCTTGAACAGCCGACCCTCCTGCGCTTCCAGCGAAAAAACCGGAAGGAACGACAAAGTGATGATCAGGAGCGAGAAGAACAACGCCGGGCCGACCTCCACCGCGGCCTCGACCAGCACCTTGCGCCGGAGCGCTTCGGTCATGCCGCCATGTTCCTCTTCGGCATGCTCGAGCTTCTTGTGGGCGTTCTCGATCATCACCACCGCGGCATCGACCATCGCGCCGATGGCGAGCGCGATTCCGCCCAGCGACAGGATGTTGGCGTTGATGCCTTGAAAATACATGATGATAAAGGCGACGAGCACGCCGATCGGTAGGGTGATGATCGCCACTAGCGCTGATCGCAGGTGCAGCAGGAACAGCACGCAGACGATTGCGACGACGAGGAACTCCTCGCCCAGTTTCTCCCACAGATTTTTGACCGCCCGGTCGATCACCGATGTGCGGTCATACACCGTCACCACCTCGACGCCGGGAGGAAGCGACGGCTTCAGCGCGTCGAGCTTCGATTTGACCGCCTCGATCACCGATCTTGTGTCCGCGCCGGCGCGGACGACGATAACCCCGCCCGCGACCTCGCCCTCACCGTTCAATTCGGCGATTCCACGCCTGAAGTCGGGGACGATCTGGACCCGGGCGACGTCGCCGATGGTGACCGGAGCTCCGGCGGCGCTGACTTTCAGGGGGATGTCGCGGAAGTCGTCGAGATTCTCGAGATAACCGCCGACGCGGATCATATATTCGGCCTCGCCCTGCTCGATGACCGAGCCGCCGGTTTCGTTGTTGGCGGTCTTGAGCGCGTCCATGACGTCGCCCACCGACACCCGGTAGAGCTGGAGCTTCTCGGGCTCGACCTGGACCTGGAAGGCGCGGACCATGCCGCCGACGCTGGCGACTTCGGCGACGCCGGGGACTTCCTTGAGCTGATATTTGAGAAACCAGTCCTGCAGCGCGCGAAGCTGGCCGAGGTCGTTTCGGCCGCTGCGGTCGACTAACGCATATTGATAGGCCCAGCCCACACCGGTGGCGTCGGGGCCAAGCGCAGGAGTGATCCCGGGCGGAAGGCGCCCGGTCGCCTGGTTGAGATATTCAAGCGTGCGAGAGCGCGCCCAGTAAAGGTCGGTCCCGTCCTCGAAGATGATCGTCACGAACGAGTCACCGAACAGCGAGAATGCGCGCACTGCCTTCACCTTGGGCGCCGAAAGCATTGTGGTGGCGATCGGATAGGTGACCTGGCTTTCAACGATCTGCGGTGCCTGGCCGGGGTAGGGCGTGCGGATAATCACCTGCACGTCAGACAGGTCGGGAAGGGCATCGAGCGGCGTCCGGGTGACGGCAAACAGCCCGCCGATGGTCAGGAAGGCGGCGGCGAGCAGGACGAGCAGTCGGTTGGCCGCCGACCAGCGGATGATCCGCTCGATCATCGGGCCGGCTCCGTGGCTGACGGGTGGTTGCTGTGATCGGCCGGTGCTGGTGCCGTCGGATTGGCGGGCGGGGCGCGGCGCAGCCGTTCGATCAGGCCGGCGAGCGAGGCTTCGGAATCGATCAGGAACTGGCCGG
>DAINCA010000122.1:0-6146 GCA_036732645.1 Allosphingosinicella sp. | reverse complement strand
GCGTTCCGTGGCTCGTCCGGGCCTGTTCTGCTCTGATCGCCTTTCCGGGGGAGCAAGCGAGGCGTCAGTAAGCGGGCTCGAGCAACCCTTCGATGACATGATGCTGGATCACCATTTCGAGCCGATCGACGAGCCGGTATTCAAGATGGTCGCGAACCGCCGGCGGCAATTGCTCGACGTAGGCTCGAGTCACCTGCAGATCGTGATGGTTGGCGTTGGTCGCATCGGGTGCATCGACTCCGACTACCAGCACCGGCCGGGGCGAATTCGATCGGTTGGCGGTGCCGCGATGGATGGTGAGCGCCGAACGGGCGGACATGTCGCCGCGCTGGGGAAGCTTCGCGGCCATTCGATCGCGATACCTTGGATAGAGGTCCCGCGGCGGAAACATCGCGTTCGGATGCTCCGAAAGATCGTCCCATTGGGTGCCGAGGGCGATCTCGAACGCGCCCATTTCCGGAACGGTGTCGACAGCGGTCAGATTGAAGGCCAGCGAATTGAGCCGGCGTCCCTTCAGAGTCGCCTCCGGCGATGGGAAATCGCGGTGCCACGGCTGATCTGCCGCACCCGGGAAGGGGATGTCGAACCCGACCTCGACGATGCGGTAATCCGCGCCGAGCACCGCTTCGCACACGGCGACGAACCAGGGGTGGGTAGCAATCTCGACGAATCCGCGGACGCGCTCGGGGTGAACCTCGACGTAGAATCGTTCCGGCCCCCGTGGAAGCGCACCGCCGGGGACAGTCTTCGCCTCTTCGAACAGGGTTTCGATATCTTCACGCATCAAGTCCGCCCACTCGGGGCTGAAGGCCTGTCTCAGGGCGATGATGCCGTCGCCGTAGAGGCCGCCCATGATCGCGGCGGTGTCGTAATCTTGCGGATCATGAGGTGCGACAAGGGTCATCGAGTCCTCCGGAATAAATATTATAAATGGCTTCTCTTCGGGTGGCGAGAGGGCTATCGGCCCGCGCCATGATGGACTCCATACCAATCGCGTTCGAAGTGGAGGCCGCCGAAGACGGCGAAGGGTCGCGCCTGCAGGTTCGGCTTGCCGGCACCTCCGACACGCGCACTTATCGTCTCGGCAACGGCGATCATTCGACCTTTATCGACTTCTTCACGGCGCTCGCGGGCGACTTCGGCACCCGGCAGCCGCATGTCAACGAAGGGCCGCAGGCGAGCGAAGGGCCCGTTCCGGATTGGCGGCCACTGATCGTCGATAATCTCAGCCCACGCACACTCGCCGGCTATGGTGATCCCGCCGTCCTCAAAACCGACGACGGTTACTTCCTGGTCGCGACATCCAACGATGCGCCCGACGCCTTCCCGATTCTTCGCAGCGAGGACCTCAAGACGTGGGTCCACGAAGGGTTCGTATTCCCCGAAGACTCGGCCCCGGAATGGACGGCACACGGAAAGAAGGTGGGCGACTTCTGGGCTCCCGAAATGGCCAAGGTGGATGACGAATATTGGCTGGTCTACACCGCCCGGCAACGTTCGAACGCGCTTGCGATCGGTCTCGCCAAGGCTCCGAGCCCTCTCGGCCCGTGGCGAGACCTCGGCCGGCCGCTGTTGAGTGGACACGCGATCAACACGACCGACCTTCCCGAGCATCCCGATCAGCCGGTGCTGAGCGGCGGAGTCATCGACTCGCATATCTTCATCGACTCGGATGGGACCCGCTATCTTTTCTGGAAACGCGATACGAACGGCGTGTGGCCGCGACCCCTGGCGGGCTTGATCCGCAGGAATCCGGAACTGATCGACCGCTTGTTCGCCGACGACGTCGATCGAAGGACCGCCGCTTTTGCCGCGGCGATCCAGCCATGGGCCAATACTCGCCGGCCGATGGAGCGCTTTTTCCTGATGCAGCCTTTGATCGAAGCAGTGCTCGACAATTGGCACGGGGTAAAATCGGTGCTCTTAGAAATTGCGGAAGCGGCGCCGATCCTCGACGCGATGAGCACGCCGATCCACGCCCAGCCTTTGTCGGAGGCGGGGGAATTGATCGAGAGCGACGTCATCGTTCTGACCAACGATCTCGACTGGGAAGGCCATTTGATCGAGGGGCCGTGGGTAACGCGCCAGAAGGGCCGCTATTGGTTGTTCTATGCCGGGAACGATTTCGGCACGCCCGCTTACGGCATCGGCGTCGCGGTCGCCGATCATCCCCTCGGTCCGTACGTCAAGCAATCCGAGCCGCTGCTCAAATCGACCCGAAGCTGGTGGGCGCCTGGCCATGCCTCGGTGGCGCCGGGGCTCGATGGCGAACCCCAGCTCTTTTTCCACGCCTTCTTTCCCGGCACCGGTGGCTATAATGCGTTTCGGGCCTTGCTTACGACGAGGCTCCATTTCACCGAGAGCGAGGTCAGCCTGGCCTGAATTCCTGGCCTATGGCTGGTTCATCGTCAGCAGATCGTAGCTTGCAACGACGGCGTCTTCCTGGTTGAAAACGTAGACGGCCCAACGCACTTCACCCATCTCGTCGTTGCGGACGCTCTTCGACTTCACCGTCAGCTCCACCCGCATCGAATCCCCCGGATAGAGCGGAGTCTGGAAGCGAAGATTTTCCAGGCCGGTATTGGCGAGCACCGGTCCCGGCGCCGGATCGACGAACAAGCCGGCGGCGAAGCTCAAGATGAGGTAGCCATGGGCGACGCGGCCGTCGAAGATCGGATTCGCCTTGGCCGCTTCCTCGTCCATGTGGGCGTAGAAATTGTCGCCGGTGAAGGCCGCGAAATGCTCGACGTCCTCGAGTGTGATAGTTCGGTTCCCGGTCTTGAGCGTGTAGCCGATCTCCAGTTCGGAGATGCGTTTGCGAAACGGGTGAACTTCCCCTTCGGTCTTGTCGGCGCCCGGCAGCCACTGCTTGACCACCGCCGACAGCATTTCGGGTGCTCCCTGGAGCGCCGTTCGCTGCATGTAATGGGTGACGCCCCGAATTCCGCCCATTTCCTCACCGCCGCCGGCTCGGCCCGGACCGCCATGGACGAGAACGGGAAGGGGCGATCCATGGCCGGTACTCTCCTTGGCGCTGGTCCGATCCAGGATCATCATCCGCCCGTGATAAGCGCCGGCACCGAGGACGAACGACTCAGCCACCGTTTTGTCGAAGGTGAACAGCGACAAGGCCAGGGAGCCCATGCCGCGATTGGCGAGCGCGATGGCGTCGTCGAGGTCGCGATAAGGCATGATCGTCGAAACCGGTCCGAACGGCTCGACGTCGTGGATGGCCGGGGAGCCCCAGGGATCGTCGGACCTGAGCAGGATCGGTTCGATGAAGGCGCCGTTGCCGGCGACGGGCGAGCGGTCAGGATCGCCGGCGACGATCCGCGCCGATTTCGCAAGCTCCGAAACGGCGTCGCGCACCGATTGCAGTTGTTCCCGGCTGGCGAGCGCCCCCATCGTGACGCCCTCGTCGCGCGGATCACCGATTCGGACCTTGGCGAGCCGCGCGGTCAGCGCCTCCTGGACGGCGTCGATATGCTCGGCGGGGGCCATGGCGCGCCGGATGGCGGTGCATTTCTGCCCCGCCTTGACGGTCATTTCCCGGGCGACTTCCTTGATGAAGAGGTCGAATTCCGGTGTTTGCGGCCCGGCGTCCGGGCCGAGGATCGAGGCGTTGAGGCTGTCTCGTTCGGCGATGAAACGAACGGACTCGCGGGCGATGACCGGGTGCGACTGGAGTTTCATCGCGGTCGCCGCCGACCCTGTGAAGCTGACGACGTCCTGAAGGGTGAGATGGTCGAGCAGGTCGCCGGTGGAGCCCATGATCAGCTGCAGCGCGCCGTTCGGAAGCAGGCCAGATTCGATCATGATTCGGACGCAGGCTTCGGTGAGATAGCCGGTCGCGGAGGCCGGTTTCACGATCGCCGGAACGCCGGCGAGGAAAGTCGGGCCGAGCTTTTCGAGCATGCCCCAGACCGGGAAATTGAAGGCATTGATGTGAACCGCGACGCCCTGGAGCGGGGTGTAGACATGTTGGCCGACGAAAGTGCTGCCCTTCGACAGATTCTCCATCTGGCCATCGATCAGGACCCGGCCGTTGGGAAGCTCGCGACGACCCTTCGAGGAGAAGGAGAAAAGGGTGCCGGCTCCGCCCTCGATGTCGATCCAGCCATCCGTCCGCGTGGCGCCGGTCAGAAAACTGAGCTCGTACAACTCTTCCTTGCGCGCCATAATCGCGTTGGCGAGGTCCTTCAGCATCCAGGCCCGCTCGTGGAACGTCATCCGCCGCAAGGCGGGTCCCCCGACGGTCCGTGCGTGATCCAGCATGGCCTTGAAATTCAGGCCCTTGCTTCCGGTCTCTGCGACGACGTCGCCGCTGATGGCGCTGTGAACGGGCGCGAGGTCACCGTCGCCGCCGATCCAGCCGTCGCGCGCGTAGTTGAGGAGCTTGATCGTCTTCATCGTCTTACCTCGAACAGGCTATTGGCCCGTAAAGTTCGGTTTTCGTTTCTCCATGAAGGCGGCGACGCCTTCGCGATAGTCGTCGGAGAAACCAAGCTCGCGCATCGCGTCTCGCTGGCGATCGAGCTCGGAATCGAGCGACTGGCCCCAGCTTTCGCGGATCATCGCCTTGATCCGGGCGAGCCCGCGGGTCGGGCCGGCGGCGAAACGCAATGCCAGGGCATCCACCTCCTCGTCCAGCTGCTCGTCGTCGACCGCCTTCCAGATCAGGCCCCATTGCTCGGCTTTCTCCGCCGGCAGCGGTTCGCCCGTGAGTGCCAGCCCGAGCGCGCGGGCCTGGCCGACCAATCGCGGCAGCACCCAGGTGCCGCCGCTGTCCGGAATGAGGCCGATGGCCGCGAAGGACTGGATGAATTTGGCGCTCTTGGCGGCAACGACGATGTCGCAGGCCAGAGCGATGTTGGCGCCGGCCCCCGCGGCGACGCCGTTGACACGGGCGATGACCGGCATCGGCAGCCCCACCAGCTTGCGGATCAAGGGATTGTAACGTTGCTCGACCGATTGCCCGAGGTCTACGGCCTCACCCGGCGCGACTGCACGGTCGTTCAGGTCCTGTCCGGCGCAGAAGCCGCGGCCGGCGCCGGTCAGCACCAGGCAGCGGGCATCGGCGAGCTGGGCGAGCGCGTCCTTTACTTCCTCATGCATCTGGACGGTGAAGCTGTTGAGCCGGTCGGGGCGGTTCAGGGTCAGGCGGGCGACCCCGGCCTCCAGCTTGAACTCGATGGTTTCGTAAGCCATGGCCGCGATCCATGAACGCAGATGAGACCGCGGACAAGGTCGCGCGCGCGATGCTGGCCGCCGAAGGGACCGGCCCGGCCTGGGGAGTCGAGATCGAAGAAGCGCGCGAGGGCTACGCCCGGGTCCGGATGACGCTTCGTCCCGACATGCTCAATGGCCATGGCATCGCCCATGGCGGGCTCGTCTTCGCCCTTGCCGACACTGCCTTCGCTTATGCCTGCAACAGCCGCAATGTAAGGACCGTTGCCGCCCAGGCCTCGATCGTCTTCCTCGACTCCGCCAGGGAAGGAGAGGTGCTGATCGCGGAGGCGACAGAATCGGCGCTGGTCGGCCGCTCGGGCGTTTGCAACGTCAGCGTGCGCAGCCTGGATGGCCGCGCGATCGCCGAATTTCAGGGTTTCTCGCGCAGCCTCGGCGGCGCCGTGATCGGAGACACAGAATGACCGAAGCCTTTATCTGCGACGCGGTTCGAACCCCGATCGGCCGTTATGGCGGCAGCCTCGCCCAGGTCCGTGCCGACGATCTCGCGGCGATCCCGATCAGGGCGCTGATCGATCGCAACGCCAGCGTCGATTGGGACGAGCTGGATGACGTCATCTACGGCTGCGCCAACCAGGCGGGCGAAGACAATCGCAATCTGGCGCGAATGGCCGGGCTGCTCGCAGGACTGCCGGATCGCTCGGGCGGCGTGACCCTCAACCGGCTCTGCGGCTCCGGCATGGACGCAGTGGCGATGGCGGCCCGGGTCATTCGAGGATCCGAAGCGGACATGATCATCGCAGGCGGATCGGAGAGCATGAGCCGGGCGCCGTTCGTCATGGCCAAGGCGACCAGCGCCTTCGACCGCAATGCCGAAATGTACGACACGACCATTGGCTGGCGTTTCGTCAATCCGAAGATGAAGCAGGCTTATGGCGACGACACGATGCCGAGCACGG
>DAINCA010000121.1:0-6148 GCA_036732645.1 Allosphingosinicella sp. | reverse complement strand
CCCGGCGGATACTCCGGGTCTGCCGAGCACCCTGTCCAACCTGGGTACGCTGGAGACCAGCGGCGTCGACTTCATCGCGAACTATTCACGTGATCTCGGCTTCGCCGGCCTCGACCTCGGCCTGGTCCTCAACTGGACTGACGAATCGCTGTTCCAGGCGGTTCCGACCGGCGTGAACCGCGAATGCGTCGGCTTCTACAGCGCCAATTGCGGCCAGCCGAACCCCGAGTGGATGTGGTCGCAGCGGACGACTTTGAGCTTCGGCGATGTCGATGTCTCGCTGCTTTGGAGGCACATCTCCGGAGTTCGCTATGAAACGGGTCTGACCCCGCTCTTCGAGGGTACTCTCGGCAACGATACCGGCCCGGTCGCTGGTCGTCAGGTCAACTTCAATCGGATCCCGGCCTACGATTACTTCGATCTGACGACGCGGTTTGCAGTCGACGAGCATCTGACCATCACGCTGGCGGTCCAGAACCTGCTCGACAAGGATCCGCCGCTGGTCGGTGGTGAGGCCGCTTCGACGACGTTCAACAGCGGCAACACCTTCCCGTCGACCTACGACGCGCTGGGTCGCCGGTACGTGGCTTCCGCCCGTATCCGCTTCTAAGCGGCACAAACTTTCTACCGACTTCGGGGCGGGCCTTCGGGTCCGCCCCTTTTTCTTGCCCGGCGCAGATGACTCATATTGGGCGGTCCAGCTCGGCCTCGAACTGGCTGCGCTCTGAAATTGCTGGCATAGGAAGCGCATGCAACGTCGCCATCCCCTCCTTGCGCAGGCCTTCGCCTTGTCCAAGGCGGGGCGGAATGCGGAAGCCGTTCTGCTCGTCAATCAAGTGGCGGCGGAGGGCGATCCGGAAGCGATCTTCACCCTCGCGGAGATGAAGTGGCGGGGCGGCATGGTGCCGCAGGATCCGGTTCAGGGACGCGATCTCTATCGCCGTGCCGGGGAACTGGGCCACGCGCGGGCGGCGGCGACCTATACGAACCTGCTGGCCAACGGCGTTGCCGGCGAACGCAACTGGCCGTTGGCACTTCGCCGGCTCGCAAAGGAGGGCCGGACCGACCCGCGACGCCGCCAGGCTTTGGCCCTGCTGGAGCGGATGGAGCTCACCGACGACGGTGATCCTGTTGCCGTTCCCGATCGGCAGCCACTCAGCGATTCACCGAAGGCCGCTCTGGTGCCGCGACTTTTCACCGCAAGCGAGTGCGATTACCTTCTGAAACTGGCCGAGCCGGGTTACGCGCCGTCGATGGTTTATGACGAACAGAGGCGCCTGGTTCGTGACCCGATCCGTACTTCGGATGCGTCGACCATTCACTGGCAGATCGAGGATCCCGCGGTTCACGCCCTCAACCGGCGGCTGGCGGCCGTGACCGGGACCCAAGCCGAGCAGGGCGAAGCGCTCCAGATCCTTCGCTACCGCCCGGGTCAGCAATATCTGAGCCATTTCGACTTCGTCCAGAGGTCGGACAATCAGCGATCCCAGACGGCCCTGGTTTACCTCAACGACAATTACGAGGGGGGCGAGACCTGCTTCGTCAAAGCGGATCTGAAGGTGAAGGGAAAGAAGGGCGACGCCTTATTGTTCGTCAATGCGCTTCCGGACGGCAATGTCGATCCGATGTCGCAACATGCCGGTCTTCCAGTCGAGCGCGGGGCCAAGCTGCTCGCTAGCCGCTGGATTCGCGAACACCGCTGGACTCCCTGATCCGATGCGGAATCGGCCGCTTACTTTTCTCGCTTAGTCCAGCAGCGATCCGGGCAATTTCAGTTGCTGGCCTGCACTGGCGGCGACCGCCTCCGCCCACTGCGCAACCTTGTCGATCTCTTCCGAATGGACGGCGGCCGCGTCGCGTTGATCGGCCCGCCTTTTCTCCGCGCTGAACTCTGCCCCACCTTTGGAATGGCGCTTGAACGTATCGCCCGCGGCGATGGCGACCGCATCGATGTCGATTCCGAAGAAAACTCCGAGCCGGTCCAGCGTCCGCTCGACTTCCGCGAGGAAGGCTTCGCTATCGAGCGTCCGGACCCGATCCGGATAATGCTCGGCAACGGCGGCAAAGAGGCGGTGCTGGCCCAGCCAGCCCAACGCGGCGATCTGGAGATCGGTCTGTCGAAACAGCTCCTCGCTCGAAAAGCCATAATCCAGCAGCCCGCCATCAGCGATCTTGACGAACAGTTCGCGAACCCAGAGCCGGCCCCACATACCTTTCCGGGCGATTGAGCCGAGATAGGCTCGCAACGGGGCATAGAGGAGGAGAGCCCGGGAGCCCGGACGCATTGCCAGCATTGCCTGAATGAACGGATTGACGACGTTGGAGGGCTTGACGATCACCGTCTCGGGCTCGTCGAACGGACGGGCAAGCAGGGTCAGCGCTGAATCCAGTGCACGGGCGAGCTGGGCCGGTGGCCCGCCCCGCCTCCGCCAGCCGCTGATGTCGTTGAGGATGACGGGTTCCTTGAGCGCGAACGCCGTGCCCTCGATGTCGAGCGCGCTCGCCAGCAGGGTCGAGCAGCAATAGGCCGAATGGAATATGAAATGGAGCGGTGAACCGGAGCCTGCCGCCGCGACCGCAACACCGCGATCCAGCCCGATCGGGCTGGCATGAGCAGGCAAGAATTCATCGGTCAGGAAAGTCGCTTCGCGATGGTCCTTTCGGGGGACATTGATGAAGTGCACCACGTCTTTCGCGGGATCATAACGGTGGGCAAGCCATGCGGGGTCGCGCACGATTGCAAGCGTCCGGCTGTCGATTTGGGCCATAAGACAATTAGTGCACAGGATTGCTCCACTCTTCAATCTGGGTGGTCAGGATCGGGCATCGAAACTGGGTGGAGCAGGTGCACCTTGTTTGCAGCGGCCGAAAAGTTGTTCCACCTTTCACGTCCCTTCGTTATTATCCTGTGCACGTGGTCGTAGAGGCGGCCACCAGAGATTCGGGAGATCTGACATGCGTAACCTCGTGATAGTGGCCGGGGCAGCCCTGGTGACCCTGATGGCCGGAACGGTTGCGGCCCAGTCCACCGAACCGGCCGCGAAGGCGAAGAGCGAGCGGCTGATCTGCCAGACGATGCAGGAAACCGGTTCGCTGGCCAGGCAGAAAAGGCAATGCTTCACGCGCGCCGAATGGGACAGGATCGCGGAAGCCGCCCGGGCTCGCGGTCAGCGTCTGACGAGTGACATGACGTCCGCCGGCGCGGTGAGCAACTGATCCGACAAGGCAAATGACGGCGTCCCGGTAAACCCGGGACCCTTGCCGGCACGGAGACTACCGGCCGCTCCAGTGTCATTCCTGTTCCATCCGCCGGAGCGAGTAATTGGCTGCCACGACGATCGATAACCCTGAGATAGCGACTTTGCTGGCTTCTGCGGCGAACGCCCAGAAGCGAGGCGATCTCGCTCAGGCGGCGAAGGACTTCGAACGGGTGGTGGCGATCCAGCCAGACCATCCCGCTGCTCTCAATTCACTCGGCATGCAGGCGCTCGCCCGCGGCGATGCCGAAGCTGCCGGAGCGTTTTTCTCCCGAGCTGCGGATTCGGATCCCCAGGCACCGGCCTTGAGGTTGAATCTGGCGACGGCCCGGCGGCGGCAGGGGGATGATGAAGGCGAGCGAGCAGCTCTGATGGGCGTTCTCAAACTCGACCAGCGTCATTTGATGGCGCATATCCGTCTCGCCGAGCTCCATGAGAGACTGAACGAAACGCCTCAGGCCATTCGCCGCTGGGGGGGCGTCATCGCGATCGCCCGGCTTCTGCCCGAAATGCCGCCGGGATTGGATCCGGTGCTGGCCCACGCCCAAGCCTATGTCGCTGAACAGAATCGCGCATTCGGCGCCGTCGTCGACAGCGGTCTAGAGGAATCCCGAAGCAAGCTGGACGGCCGAGACCGACGCCGGTTCGACGCCTGCGTCGATGCCATGCTTGGCCGACGCAGCATTTATTACAATATCTGCTCGGGGATTCATTTCCCCTTCCTGCCCGCCGACGAATTTTTCGACCGCTCTCACTTCCCGTGGCTGGAGGAAATCGAGGCGCAGACCGACTCGATCAGGACTGAGCTGGAAGCGCTTCTGACTCCGACCCTCCAGGGGTTCAGGCCCTATGTCGCGATGGATTCAGGTACGCCCGTCAACAAGTGGAGCGGTCTTGATCATTCGCTCGATTGGGGGGCCTTCTTTCTTTGGCACCATGGCAAAAAAGACGACGAAGCCTGCGCGCAATGTCCGCGCACGGCCGAAGCGCTGGAGCGCGTACCGCGAGCCGAGATGATGAACCGTGCGCCTACGGCCTTCTTTTCGATTCTTCGTCCCCGTACTCGATTGCCCGCTCATACGGGGGTCAGCAATGCCCGGACCATTGTCCATCTCCCGTTGATCGTGCCCGGGGGCTGCGGGTTTCGGGTCGGTGGCGAGGTTCGCGAATGGCGAGTGGGCGAGGCCTTCGCCTTCGACGACACGATCGAGCATGAAGCCTGGAACGACAGCGATCAGCTTCGGGCTGTGCTCATCTTCGACGTCTGGAATCCCCATCTCACTGAGGTCGAACGCAGTCTCCTCCAGACCTTCTTCGAGGTGACGGACTCAAGCGGCTTCAATCCCGGTCAGGGTGGCGACATTTCGGACTGATCATTGCGTGGTCAGAACCAGAACACCGTCACCCTCTTCCACCTTCACCGTCTCGCCATCGGCGATCTCGCCCCGAAGAATTGCGTCGGCGAGCGGGTCCTGGAGATATTTCTGGACCGCGCGCTTCAGCGGCCGCGCCCCATAGACCGGATCATAGCCCACGCGCCCAAGCCAGTTTCGGGCGCCTTCGGTGAGATCGAGACGGATCTTCCGGTCCTTCAGTAGCGACTGGACCCGACCGACCTGGATGTCGACGATCGGCCCCATATGCTCGGCCGCAAGCCGGTGGAACAGGATGATCTCGTCGAGCCGGTTGAGGAACTCAGGGCGGAAATGGCCTCGAACGACCTCCATCACCTGGGGCTCGACCTCCTCGACCTTCTGCCCGTCGCTCAGGCTCGACAGATACTGGCTGCCCAGGTTCGAGGTCAGGATGATGATCGTGTTCGTGAAATCGACGGTCCTGCCCTGCCCATCGGTCAGTCGTCCGTCGTCCAGCACCTGGAGAAGGATGTTGAAGACGTCGTTGTGCGCCTTCTCCACCTCGTCGAACAGGACGACCTGGTAGGGACGCCGCCGGACCGCCTCGGTGAGGACGCCGCCTTCTTCATAACCGACATAGCCCGGGGGGGCGCCGATCAGACGGGCGACGCTGTGCTTCTCCATGAATTCGGACATGTCGATCCGCACCATCGCCTGCGGATCGTCGAACAGGAACAAGGCGAGTGAACGGGTGAGCTCGGTCTTGCCGACTCCGGTGGGGCCGAGGAACAGGAAGGAGCCGATGGGCCGGTTGGGATCCTGGAGACCCGCGCGGGATCGGCGGATCGCCCGGCTGACGGCAGCGACCGCGTCGGCCTGGCCGATCACCCTCTTGCCGATCTCGCTTTCCATGTTGAGCAATTTCTCGCGCTCGCCCTCGAGCATCCGCTCCATCGGGATCCCGGTCCAGCGGGCGACGACGGAGGCGATGTCCTCGCTCGTCACTTCCTCACGAAGCATGGCGGTGTGGCTAGCCGCCTCGACCTCGCCGAGCTGTCGCTCGAGCGCCGGGATTCTCCCGTACTGGAGCTCGCCGGCCTTGCCGAGATCGCCGGCGCGCTGGGCCTGCTCGAGCTCGAGCCGGGCCCGGTCGAGCTCTTCCTTGATCTTGGCCTCGCCGGCGAGTTTCTCTTTTTCACCCTGCCAGCGCTGGGTCAGCTCGGCGGATTGCTGCTCGAGATTGGCCAGCTCCTCCTCAAGAGCGGACAGCCGGTCTTTGGACGCGCGGTCCTTCTCTTTCTTGAGGGCCTCGCGTTCGATCTTGAGCTGGATGATCCGGCGGTCGAGCGTCTCGATCTCCTCGGGCTTGGATTCGACCTCCATTCGAAGGCGGGACGCGGCTTCGTCCATCAGGTCGATCGCCTTGTCGGGAAGGAAACGGTCGCTGATGTAGCGGTGCGACAAAGTGGCCGCCGAAACGAGAGCGCCATCGGTGATCCTGACGCCGTGATGGAGCTCGTATTTCTCCTTGAGGCC
>DAINCA010000120.1:0-6168 GCA_036732645.1 Allosphingosinicella sp. | reverse complement strand
CCGTCGCTCGGCACCTTGATCGTCGCCTCGCCCACTTTTGCGGGGCTCTTCGAGAAGAGCTTCGGGTCGACATCTAAAACTGGCTCTCCATTCCCGTCTTCGGACGGCTGTTCGCGCCCGAGCGCTTCGGCGACAGCCTCGTGATCGTGATCATCGTCCTGCGGCGCATCCTCGTCGGAGTCGGCCGGTGGGGCCGAGTCGATCGCTTCGCGTTCCTCGGCATCGAGCAAGACGTCCCCCGCCGGTGACTGGAACGCGCTCAGATAAGCCTGCACCTTGTCGACGAAGGCCTGCCAATTCGGCAGCAGCAAGGTCGGGCAGGCCTTGCCGGTCCAGCTCTTGTGGGTCCGGATCGCGGCGGTCGAAAGCCTGAAGTCGTGAAGCAAGGCCGCCACCAATCGGGCGGCGCGATCGTTCGCGGCGGCCTGATCGATTTCCCTGTGCATGCACACTTCGATGCCGACGCTGACACCGTTCGCGGCGCCGGCATGGAAGGCTCGCTCGTTGAGCGGAAGGTGCTTGACCACGCAATTGTCGTCGACGGTGTAGTGCCACGACACGTGGTTCTTCTTTCCGCTCGGAAGCGTGTAGAAGCCGGTGTTGCGGACGAAGCGGGAATGCGCCTTCGCGTCGGCCCGCGATCCCGTATTCGAGGTATTGTGGATCGTGACGTAACGCGGCGCGATCCGGTTGCCCGGACGATTGGGCCTTCCGGGCGCGATGAGTTCCTCGATGAGATTGAGCGAACGACCAAGTTCCTGTCGATTCATGTCAATGCCTCCAGGTCAGCCGATAATGTTCGGGCACGCCGCCTTCGAACGTAGGCGGATTTTCGGCGCGCAGGTCCGCGCGGCGCAGACACTGGCGGACGATCTCGGGCACCATGACAGCGGCCACCGCACGGCCGAGGCACTCGTGGATGCCCTGCCCGAAAGTGAAGCCGTCAGCCTGCGATCGAGTCGGATCGAAACGATCGGGATCGGGGAAGCTCGCCTCGTCGAACATGGCGCTGTGCGTGACGGCCAAAACGGTCGCGCCCGGCCCGACCTCGGTCGCGTGAGGCGTGCCCGAGGCCAATCGCGTAGGCCGATGGCAGGTGCGGAAGAAATAGGGAAATGCCGGATTGAAACGTAACGCCTCGAAGACAAAGCCGTCGAATTGCGCGGGATCGTCCGCTCGGGCGGCCGCTTTGGCCTGCTCCAGTATCTCCGGCCGCTTGAACAGTTCGGCCAAGGCGTTGTTGACGGTGTGCGAGGTGGTCTCGACCGCCCCGATCAGCAGGCCACCGGTGTTGAACAGGACTTTCTTCAGCGGAAACTTGACCGCACCGCTGAACGACAGCCGCACGAGCCGCGACACCGGGTCGTCGCGGTCGGAACCCAGCTTCGCCTGAACCGACCTTTTCGCCACCAGCCGACCGATGAACAAAGCCAAATGGATGTTCGCACGCTCGCGCTGGGCGACGATATGCGCCGGATCCGGCACATCGATGTCGAACGGCTGGTTATGAAAGGCGTCCTGCTGGTTCCAGTAGGACCAGGCCTGAAGCTTTTCGGGATCGCCGCCGGTGAAACCGAAAAACTCCTGGACCAGAGCGATGGGCACCGCGCGCGTCAGCTGCTTGGGCGCGTCGATGGAGCCCCCGGCCCGGTCGAGAATTTCGTTGGTGGTCCTGCCGACGAACGCGCGCATCGCCGGGACCTGCTCGAAATCGAGGATGGACTTCATCACCGATTTGTCGCGCCAGTGATCGGCGGTGTCGTCCTGCGCCATGAAGTAATCGCCCTGCTTGGGACGATAGAGGTCGACTCCGAAGTCGTGGTGACGTCGAAGGATCATCGCGCAATCGTGGTACCGGGTGACGAGCGTCAGCTCGGGAAGAACGAGCACCGGCCGTTCGGCGCGCAATTCGGCGAAGAAGGGGAACGGTTCTGCGAGCAGCCAGCCCCGCGCCATCGACCAGCGACTGTCCGGTGGAGCAACGTCGATCTGATCGAGATAATGCCCCATGGATCAAAGCGTCTTCATATATTCGACGAGCGCCCAGCGCTGTTCCTCGGTGAGGCGCGAAACGCCGTAATCATGGCCGCCGTTGGAATTTCCACGAAGGCGCGTGTCGAAGGTGAAATCGTTGCCGGGGGCGTCCCCCCAGACATAACCGACATGTCGAGGATCGTATCGGCGCGTGCCGACCCGGAAGGTCTGCGGCCGCTGTGCCGCCGGAAGCAGCAGATGATAGAGCGTCGGCACCGAGCCGTTGTGAAGATAAGGCGCGGTGGCCCAGATACCGTCGAGCGGCCGCGCCTTGTACGCCAAAAACGGGCTTTCGTCGGTCAGACACGTAAGTAGCCGCGCGGCGATCCGTTCCTCGGGCGTCGGCGTCTCGTCCGTCACGATCCGCGGCGGCCGGTCGAGGCCCAAGAAAGTCAAACCGGCCTGACGGATGATCTGGCCTTTCTTGGCGAGCAAGGCGCCCTTGACGACCGTCGCAAGCAAGGTCGCAATGGGCGCCGTTTCGGCGATCCGGTCGCCACTGAAATAACCGTCCGGGGTGCCGCGAAGCATGCCGGTGCGGGTGGCGTAGGTATAAGCGTTGCAGGCCATCCACGGGTCGGTGAGATTGGGCAGCCGAGTCATGGCGTCGGCGACGGCATTGTTCGTGTCGAGCGGCTGCTCGAGAGCGCGCGCCGGCGCCCGGAACGGGGTCATCGTCACCTGGTAGGGATCCGTTCCCTCGAAAATCCCGTGGCAGCCCTGGCATCTGTCCTGAAACAAAGCTTGCCCCTCGGCTCTGAGCCGATCCCGCTGTGGATCATCCTCGGCATCGCCGAAGAAGGCCGCGGGCCAAGCCGGCGAGCGCAAACCGCTGAGCAAGGTCTCGAGCCGGTCCAGATTGTCCGCCCAGACGCTCGACCGGTAGCCGGCGAGGCTGGGCGTCGTACCGGCCGGCCTGACCACCACGTCGCCGAACACGCCGATCACCTCGCCGGTGTTGCGACCCATGGCGCCGTAATCGAGATAGTTGCCGCCGCCCAGGTTGAGGCGGGCATTCTGAGCGATGCCGTTCCACTGCAACTTGTCGTGGCGATAGATGTCCCACAGGAACGGATAGCTGACCGGCGCGTCCGGTGGGCTCGGCACCGGATTGGCGTCGCCGACGAACAATGAGACCTTGTTGAAGATGTGTCCGAACGCATCGAGACGCGCCGGACCATAACGCGACGGCGTCGCATTCATCCGCTCGGTTCGCTGCTGCCACTCGATGAGCCGGCCGAGCTCGTTCCTCAGAAGTTCGCGGTTGCGATCATTGTCGCGCTCACCGAGCACGTTTTGGGCGAAGCGGGTCCATTTTTCCGGCCGATCGCGAGTGGCGACCAAGGCGGCGTCGATCGCTTCCACGAAGCTCTGGAAGTCGACCAGACTTGGACCGCCGTCGATCCGCATCGCCTGGTCGCCGTAATTGATCTCCGCGGTATGACATGCCGAGCAGTTCAGGCCGATCCACCGCTCCCTCGGCCCCTGCCCTTCGAACCAGCGCAGCTTGCTGACGCTGAGGTTCGTGTCGTCATTGTCGTCGATGGCGAACCCTACCGGCAGCCGCGCACCGAACGACGTCGTTCGCGGCAGGAACCCGAACCCGGCCATGTGATCGTCGGCCAGGAACGGCTGGTCGGAATCGGGGCGCTCGAGCGCCTGCATCCAGGCGAAAGGCATCAAACGCGAGCCCTGGGTCGACTCGTACCACCAGCTCTGTTGCTGCGTGTTCCATCCCTGCGCGCCAAGATCCGGCGCTGCGGCCGTCGTGCAGGAGCCCAAAGCGACGAGCAAGACAGTGCCCATCAAGCCTGATTCAAGCAAAGGCCAGCGGTTGAGTCTCATGCCCATCACCCCGCAGCGTTACAGTGCCGGATTGCCAGCAGAACTAACGCGATAGTGACACTTTATTAGGAGCCGCGCAATCGCGTTTTGAATTGCTACCAAAGATACTTAACGCATCTTCCGGCTGTTAATGTTTCGCGCGCAGCTAAAGGCCGCGCGACTCGGCCTGTTCGGATCTATTCGCTTATCGTTTCGGGCCGTGATATTTGGGGCGGACATCGGGAGACCATGTTTGGATATTGCGGGCGCCCTGGGATTCGGCATGGTCATCGGGTGGGCATCGAGCTTCGTCGGATGGTCCTATGGCGCGCTCGCCTACCGAGTCGCGGCGATCGCAAGCGTGGCCCTTAGCCTGATAAGCTTCGGCTCGATGCCGATTGCGTTCGGCCTCGTCGGAGCGGCTTTGGGCCTGTCGATCCATGAAGCCATGCTCGGTTCGATTCGAAGGAGGGTGCGATGAGCTGGGGTGAAACGGGGGCACTGGCATTCGGTCTGGTCATCGGCTGGTTTCTCTATCTCGTGAACCGATACCGGCGAGGGGACGTCCAGCTCGGCGACATCACCACCGTAGTGGGCGCCATCGGCGGCGCAGCAGTGACCAGCCTGTTTCCCAATTCCGGGTCGTTGTTCGGCGCTTATGGCGTCGGCCTCGCGATCGGCTTCTTCGGTTATTTCCTCGTGCTCGTCGGCATGGTCTCGGTGTCGCGGAATTTCGATGTCGACTTCTTCCTCGACGGGCGCCGACGAAAGGTCACCGCCGACAAGTTCATTCCAGGTGAGCACCGGCAGTCTTCCCTCGCAATGGATCCCGATGGGGACGCGCCCTAGGCAAGCTTAAGCAAGCCGCTGGATGCACCGGGTCCGGGGACCGAAAAGAGGGAGAAGAATGCTGGTGAAGCCTTCATATCCCGGCGTCTATATCGAGGAAGTCCCAAGCGGCGTCCGGACCATCAGCGGCGTCTCGACCTCCGTCGCCGCGTTCGTCGGCTGGGCGCCGCGCGGCCCCGCGGATGTTGCGGTTCGCTGCCTCGGCTGGGCCGACTATGAGCGGGTCTTCGGCGGCCTCGATGCGCGCGGGCTGCTCGCTTATGCGGTGCAGCAATTCTTCTTCAACGGCGGCGGCGAGTGCTTCGTCATTCGCCTCGCTGGCCCCGGCGACAAGCCCGCGACCGCCTTGCTCGATGGGCTGGAAATGCAGGCCAAAGGTCCTGGCACCTGGGCCCATGCCTACCAGCTCGTCGCGACGCCACAAGCGGACGATCCGGAGCGCTTTCGTCTGGACATCGTCGATGAGGCGACCGGGGCGATCGTCGAAAGCCATGCCGATCTCGCCCTCGGCACGACTGACGCCAGGTGCGCCGAAAAGGTGCTGGACGCATCGCATATCCTCAAGGTGACGAAGGCGGACGAGACCAGGCCGGTGACAGCGAAGACGATCGCTCTTGCCGGCGGCCAAGACGGCGAGCCCCTGGCGCCGGGCGATGCTGAATTCGGCACCGCCTTGTTCGGCGACGGGGTGACGTCCGGGGTCCACGCGCTGAAGAAAGTCGACCTGTACAACCTGCTCAACGTGCCGGGCTATACCGATGCGGCGAAGCTGGCTGAGCTGGCGAAAATGTGCCGCGACAAACGGGCTTTTCTTCTTGTCGATTCCGACAAGGACACCGAGCCGGGGGGACCCAGGATGACCGGCGGCCCGGATCCGCGCCTGACCGGCGAGGACGGTGTCAACGCGGCTTATTATTATCCGTGGCTCATGATGCCCGACCCGAAGCAGGCAGGAAGCCCGCGCGCGTTTCCGCCGGGCGGCGCCGTGGCCGGGATGTTCGCGCGCACCGATGCGACGCGCGGCGTATGGAAGACGCCCGCGGGCACCGACGCGACGCTCAACGGCGTGATCGACGTCACAGTGCCGATGACCGAGCGCGAAAGCGGGGTGCTGAATCCGCTGGCCGTCAACTGCATCCGCCGCTTCCCGGGCAAGGGCATATTGGTGTGGGGCGCGCGCACATTGCGCGGCCGTGACGAGGCCGCCTCCGAATGGAAATATGTGCCGGTGCGGCGAACGGCCTTGTTCATCGAAGAGAGCCTGTTTCGCGGCCTCCAATGGGTCGTGTTCGAACCCAACGACGAGCCGCTCTGGGCGCAGATCCGTCTGAACGTCGGCGCGTTCATGCACAACCTGTTCCGGCAGGGCGCCTTCCAGGGGAGCTCGCCGCGTGAGGCGTACTTCGTGAAGGTGGACAAGGAGACCACCACCCAGAACGACATCAACCTGGGGATCGTGAA
>DAINCA010000119.1:0-6184 GCA_036732645.1 Allosphingosinicella sp. | reverse complement strand
TCATCGCCGGCCTGCGGCGTGTTGGTGAACGAGGTGGTGCTGCCACCGCCGGTGGTCTGAGTAGCCATGATCTAGTGCCTTCCCGAATGACACGGCGGCAGTCGCGCCCATGCGCGGCTGACCTCGTCCGATCAGTGAAAAATCCCCCCAGCCGAAACCCGGTGGTTCCCACCTTTCTTAAGAAACTCTTAAATTTGAACCATTTGCCGGACGGTGAAATCAACAGCTAACGAACGGTAACTTATCCAAACGAAGGTTTACCTTCGTTAACTATATGGAATGATCGGCCAGATCGATCAGCTCTCTGGCAAGCATCGCCAGTTCCGTCCGATTCGAGATGTCCAGCTTCTCGAAAATGCGGTGGAGACAGACCTTCACCGTGCCTTCGCTCAGACCGAGTTCGTCGGCTATGTCGCGGTTGCGCAGGCCGGCGCCGACCAGCCGGGATATCGCCCGCTCGCGCGGCGCGAGCTTGCCGAGTTTGCCGGCCGGAGCGGCGCCGTCGCGAAGGGTGATGTCGAGCGCGCGCTGGAGGATCGACCGCTCGATCCAGCGCTCGCCGCGGGCGACATGATCGAGGCAGGTGACGATCAGGTTTTCGGCACCTTCCTTCTGGATGATTCCATTCACACCGAGCTGGATCGCTTCCATCAGGCTCTGGTCGTCGAGATCCCCGGTCAAGATGACAACCGGCCGCAGGTCACCGCGGCAGCGCAAGGTCCGGAGGACGTCGAGGCCGTTGCGCCGCGGCATCTTCAGATCGAGCACCAGGATGTCGGGTCGAGCAGAAGGAACGGCCTCGAGCGCTGCCGCACCGTCCGAAAGCTTGGCGACGACGTCATAGACAGTGCCGCGAAGCATCGACTCGATGCCCGAAAGCATCAGCGGATGGTCGTCGGCGAGGAGGATCCTGATCATTGGCCGGCCGTGAGCGGCACCCGAATCTGGAGCCGGGATCCGCCGCCGCCCGAGAAAAGCGAGAGGGTCCCTCCCAGCGCCTTCACGCGTTCGTGGACTGTCCAGGGCGAGGTGATCATGCCCCCTTCGACCTGGGCCGAGGGAAAGCCGACCCCGTTGTCGGTGATCGTGAGCTCGATGTCGCCACCGCCATTGTGGAGCGCGACATGCAGTGCGGTGGCGTGGCCATGGCGGGCGGCATTGGCGGCCGCTTCGCGAATGATCTGGTGGACCTCGTGCTCGACCCAGTCCGGGGCAACGATCTCGCCAGGAGGCCCCGCCAGATCGCAGGTAAGATTCCAGCGCCGCTGGATCTGCTGGATCAGATCAGGGAGGCCGGCCCTCAGATCGGTCTGCTGGATCGAGCTGCGGCCACTTCTCAAGGCCGCGATGAACGACCGGATATTGCGCTGTTCCGCCGTGAGATCGGCCTTGACCGACTCGATCTCAGGATCGGGGTCCCGCCCCGCCTTGATCCAGGACTTCAGCGCTTCGAGCCTGAATGTGGCGCCCGCAAGCACCTGAACGACGCTGTCGTGAAGATCGCGACCCAACGCCATTTGCGCGCGGCTCAGGGCCGCATCCTCGGAGACGACACGCATGCTCGAGCGATCGAAGAAAGCCGCGATCTCGGTGGCCAGGAGCTGTCCGATTCTGAGGTCGTCAGTGCACAATCCTTCGATCTCCAGCGCCAGCATGATGCCGTCATAATCATGGCAGCGGATCGGGATCGCGAGACCTCGGTCGAGCCGATAACGTTGCGAAAGCTTCGCGTCGAACGTGTGATGGAACCCCCGAAGGCGGTGAGAGCCTCGGGAAATCTGACAAACGCCGCGCTCGTTCTTGCTGTCGAACAGGAAGGCGCAGCCTCTGGCCTCATCGCCCACGACCTGGCTGAATTCGTCCGGGCCGAGTCGATCGCTTGTGAAATGGCCGTCCTTGAGCTCGGCAACATGGATCCAGGGTTCCCGCGGTTCCGACCAGGCGAAGATGATCAATCCTGCCTTTGTCCGGTCGGCGGCATGCTGCATAGCGAGCCGGATCGGCTGGTCCTCCGCGTCTTGCGCCAATTCGAGTTGCGCCGAACGAATTTCACCTGTTTCGTTCTGCTGATTGACTCCGAACCAGATGAACAGAAGCGACAGGACGATCAGATGGGTGAGGCGGATCATCAGCCGTTGAAGGTCGAATTCGGCTGAGCCGGTCATGAGCACCGCGGCTCCGGCTGCGAAGAACAATATCGCGACAGCAAGTGCCGTCAACGCTGTCTCTCTCCAGCTCCAGCGAATCGCCGAAGACAGAAGGAGGAAGACGAAGAACGTGTAGAAGGGGCTGGTATAACCCTCAGTGCAGTAGACCAATGTCCCGAACGCCGCGATGTCCACGAGGTGCGCCAAGGCAGCGAGCCGATAATCGAGCCACCAGCTGGCCCAGGTCAGAACCAGAAGCCCTGCAGACCAGACGAGGTAGCCCACCAGAAGAGAGTAAGCCACGTCCGGATTCTGGCTGGGCTGGCTCGGATCCAGGTAAACGGCGAGCAGGAACACCGTCGCAAGGACCAGTCGGCCCATTGCGATCACCCGCCCCGATCGGTGCCGGAATGTAGCCTGGATCATTCACCCCCCGGCAGTACAATTACGGTAAGTCGCAGGAATCGCTTGGAAGAGCAATGAGGAACGCGTCGAAACGGGACGCCTCGTCCCATAACGGGATGCACCAAGGAGAGGGCCCAAACGACAAGTGCCCGAGCGTTTCCGCCCGGGCACCCGTAAGACGGCTTGCGCCGCCTACCCCCTTTTCGAAGCTTCAGCCCGCACACCATCCTCACCTCGCAAGAGAATGGCGGGGCCGAAGCCTCCCCGAACCAGGCCTAAGTCCTTGGTTGCGTGGAAGGCGTGGTATGACGAGCCGCGCCAATTGTCATGGGTTGAATCCAAACGTGACAAGTTTGCCGATCGGCTGTGGCGAGTCGGCCACAGGCTGCGTCCGCCGCATCTTACCGAGGCTTATTGGGCGCGACGATCACCATTGTTGCGGGCCCGGAGCACACGCCCTAGAGGAGCCGCTCCTCAGGCAAAGGATCGTTCGAAAGCCGATGCGCCTTTCTCATTACTTCCTGCCGGTCGCCCGCGAAACGCCATCCGATGCGCAGATCGTCAGCCACAAGCTGATGCTTCGCGCCGGACTGGTGCGCCAGACGGCGGCGGGAATCTATGCCTGGCTGCCCCTCGGCCTCAGGGTTCTCAACAAGATCGAGCAGATCGTGCGCGAGGAACAGGACCGCGCGGGCGCCGTCGAAATGCTGATGCCGACGATCCAGTCGGCCGATCTGTGGCGCCAGTCGGGCAGGTTCGACGCTTATGGCCCGGAAATGCTTCGGTTCCCCGATCGTCACGGCCGCGAGATGCTCTATGGACCGACCAACGAGGAAATGATCACCTCGTTGTTCCGTGACGCGGTGAAGTCCTACCGGGACCTTCCTCGCACCCTTTATCATATCCAGTGGAAGTTCCGCGACGAGGTCCGGCCACGATTCGGAGTCATGCGCGGGCGCGAATTCCTGATGAAGGATGCCTACAGCTTCGACCTCGACGAAGAGGGGCTGAAGGCGAGCTACGAAGCGATGTTCGTCGCTTATCTTCGCACCTTCGCTCGCTTGGGCCTTCAGGCGGTGCCGGTGCGGGCGCCGACCGGGCCGATCGGCGGCGACCTCAGCCACGAATTCCACATCCTCGCCGATACCGGCGAAAGCGGCTTGTTCTACGATTCGGCGATCGAGGACATATCGCGGGACGAACTGCTGGCGGCCGACGCCTCCACCATTGCCCGACTGACGGGACTTTATGCGATGGAGGAGGAAGAGCATGCCAAGGTGAAAGACTGCCCGGTCCCGGCCGATCGCCTGCGCAGCCGCCGCGGCATCGAGGTGGGTCATATCTTCGCGTTCGGCACCAAGTACAGCGCGTCGATGAACTTTTCGGTGCAGACCAAAGACGGCGGCCACGTTCATCCCCAGATGGGGAGCTACGGCGTCGGCGTTTCCCGGCTGATGGGCGCAATCATCGAGGCCAGCCATGACGACAAGGGCATCATCTGGCCGGAAAGCGTCGCGCCGTATCGCGTCGGCCTCGTCAACATGCGCGCCGACGACGGCAACGTCACCAGCGCCTCGGACGAGATCTATGGGCAATTGCGTCAGGCAGGAGTTGAGACGCTCTACGACGACCGTGACGAACGCGGCGGCGCCAAATTCGCGACGATGGACCTGATCGGTCTCCCATGGCAGCTGATCGTCGGGCCGAGGGGGTTGGAGAAAGGCGTGGCCGAACTCAAGCGGCGGGCAACCGACGAACGCGAGGAGCTGTCGATCGAAAGCGCACTGGCGAGACTGACGTCGTGACGCCTGGCGGATTCAGTCTGGACCCGAGCCTTCGCTTGGGTGACGGCGTGCCGGGGCCGTCATGATCCTGTCCCGCTACGAACGGATGATCGCCCGGCGCTACCTGCTTCCGGGCAAGGGCGAAGGCTTCATCTTCCTCGTCGCCAGCATCAGCCTGGTGGCCGTCATGCTCGGCGTTGCCGCGTTGATCGTGGTGATGAGCGTGATGAACGGCTTTCGGGCCGAGCTGTTCGACAAGGTGGTGGGCCTTAACGGCCACGCCGTCATCCAGGGTTATGGCGGGCGGCTGGAGAATTGGCGGCCGATCCTGGAAGAGGCTCGCCGCACCCCGGGAGTGACTTCCGCCTCGGCATTGATCGAACAGCCGCTCATGGCGAGCCATGAAGGCCGGGTCGAGGCGATCCTGCTGCGCGGGATGCCGCGCGAGGATCTCGTCAATAATCCGACATTGGAGGTCCTGTCAGGGTCAATGGCGGCGCTTCAGCCGGACCGGGCCAATGTCGCGATCGGTTATCGCCTTGCCGAATTGCTCGGGGTCACGGTCGGCGGCTCTATCACCATCATCAGTCCGCAAGGCCGGACGACGCCGTTCGGAACCGTGCCTCGAATCGTCGACTATGAGGTCGCTGCCATCTTCGAGGTCGGGCTCTACGATTTCGATAAGGCGTTCGTCATCATGCCGATGGAGGAAGCGCAGAACTTCCTGATGATGGGCGACGCCGTGGGCATGATCGAGGTTGACACCGTCGATGCCGACCAAGTGGGCGAGATCATGGCGCCGCTCGCGGCGTCGGTCGGCAACCGCGCCGTCGTCAACGACTGGCGGTCGATGAACTCGGCTCTGTTCGAAGCGCTTCAGGTCGAACGCGTGGTGATGTTCGTCTTGTTCTCGATCATCATCCTCGTCGCCGTTTTCAACATCTTGTCTTCGCTGATCATGCTGGTTCGAGCGAAACGGCGAGATATCGCGATCCTTCGGACGATGGGCGCCACCCGAGCCGGCCTTCTCAAGGTGTTCATGACGGTTGGCGTGACGATCGGCATTCTCGGAATCGCCGCCGGGATGCTGCTTGCCGCGATCTTCCTCTTCTACCGACAGGCGGTGGTCAGCTTCGCTCAATGGGCGACCGGACAGAATCTCTGGGACCCGTCGATCCGCTTCCTGACCGAATTGCCGTCGAAGACCGACCCATTGGAGGTCACCGTGATCGTCGTGATGGCGTTGTTGCTCAGCTTCCTTGCGACCTTGATCCCCGCGTGGCGCGCTTCGAAGACCGATCCCGTCCAGGTGCTTCGTTATGAGTGAGGGCGTACTCGAGGTCAGGGGCCTCAAGCGAAGTTTCGAGCAGGCCAATGTTCGGATCGACGTCCTGCGGGGAGTCGATCTGGCGGTTGCGAAGGGCGAGATCGTCGCCTTGCTCGGCCCGTCCGGCTCGGGGAAATCGACTTTGCTCCAGGCCGTTGGCCTGCTCGAAGGCGGCTTCGAAGGATCGATCCGGATCGCCGGTGAGGAGGTGGCGGAGCTCAACGACGATAATCGCACCCGGGTTCGTCGCGACAGCCTCGGCTTCGTCTATCAGTTCCACCATCTGCTCCCCGATTTCAACGCGGTCGAGAATGTCGTCATTCCCCAGCTCGTCCGCGACGCCACTCACGAAGAGGCGCGCCGACGGGCGGAAAGCCTGCTGACTTCGCTCGGCCTGGGTGAGCGGCTCACGCACCGTCCAAGCAAGCTCTCGGGTGGCGAGCAGCAGCGGGTCGCGGTCGCACGGGCACTGGCGAACCGGCCGGCTTTGGTCCTGGCCGACGAGCCGACCGGTAATCTCG
>DAINCA010000118.1:0-6197 GCA_036732645.1 Allosphingosinicella sp. | reverse complement strand
CAGCCGATATTGCCGTCGAGCTTGATGTAGGCGAGGTCGTGCTTCGACGCCTCGAGCTCCATCGGGTCTTCCTCGCTCTCGTCGCGAAGCGCCTCCAGGTCCTTGTGGCGGAACATGGCGTTGGAGTCGAAACCGACCTTGGCATCGAGAACGAGCAGTCGGCCGTCGTCGGTGACGGCGAGCGGATTGACCTCGATCTGCGACGCGTCGGTACCCAGAAAGGCGTCGTAAAGTTGGGCGGCCAGTTTCTGCGCCTGCTTTGAAAGATCGCCGTCGAGGCCGAGGGCATGAGCGACCGATCGGCCATGATGGGGCATGAAACCGGTGGCCGGATCGATATTGAAGGTGTGGATCTTCTCGGGCGTGTCGTGGGCGACGGCTTCTATGTCCATGCCACCCTCGGTCGAGGCGACGATGGCGATCCGGCCTGTCTTCCGGTCGACCAGATAGGCCAGATAGAATTCTCGAGCGATGTCGACGCCGTCGGTGACGTACAGGCGGTTGACCTGCTTGCCCGCAGCCCCGGTCTGGATCGTCACCAGCGTCTTGCCGAGCATCTCCTCGGCGTTCGAGCGGACCTCGTCGACCGATCGGGCAAGCCGGACGCCGCCTTTGGCATCGGGACCGAGCTCCTTGAAGCGGCCCTTACCGCGCCCGCCGGCGTGGATCTGCGCCTTGACCACGTAAAGCGGCCCGGGAAGCTTCGTCGCCGCGGCTGCGGCCTCCTCGACGCTCAACGCGGCATGGCCCGCCGGCACCGGCACGCCGAACTTGGCCAGCAATTCCTTGGCCTGATATTCGTGAATGTTCATGGGCCGGGCCTAAAGCACAGAGCCGCCGCGATGGGAAGGCGAGACCCGGCGAATCGCGGGTCAGTCCCGGCCGCCGGTCCCTGAATTCTGATTACCGGTTCGGCTGTCGGTATTGCGGTCGTCGCGCTGCTTCTTGTCGCCGCCTTTGTCTTCCCGCTGCCACTGGTCGAAATCGCCTTTTTTCTTGTCGCTGCTCATGACGGTCTCCTCCGGCCCTGAACACACGAGGCGGCTTGCGGTTGCGGAAGCGCGACTTCGAGCCGATGGCCCGGGCTCGCTTTTCGAGCTCAGGCCGCTCGCCCGATCGCCTTCTGACGACGGCGCTGCACCGAGGAGCCGATCCCAAGTGCCTCACGATATTTCGCCACCGTCCTTCGCGCGATGTCGAACCCCTCCGCCCGAAGCAATTCGACGAGCTGGTCGTCGGACAGGATATGGCGCGGTTCCTCGGCGACGATCAGGGCCTTGATCCGGCTCTTCACCGCTTCGGCCGAGACCGGGTCGCCGCCTTCGGCAGCGTCCATCGAGCGGATGCCGCTGGTGAAGAAATATTTCAGCTCATAGAGGCCGCGGTCGCAGGCGAGATATTTGTTGGACGTGACGCGGCTGACCGTCGATTCGTGCATTTCGATCGCTTCGGCGACGGTGCGAAGCGTGAGCGGCTTCAGCGCCGAAACGCCATGTCGGAAGAAACCCTCCTGCTGCTGAACGATCTCGCTCGCGACCTTGACGATCGTCCTTGCCCTCTGGTCCAGCGCCTTCATGAGCCAGTTGGCGCTCTGCAGACATTCCGAAAGCCAGGCCCGCGATTTCTTGTCCTGCGGACCGCTCGAAAGCTCGTGATAATAAGAGCGGTTCACAAGCAACCGCGGCAGCGTCGCGTTGTTCAGCTCGACTGCCCAGCCGGCCCCGCGACGCGCGATGAAGACGTCCGGGACAATCGCATCGACCCGGTCCGCGCTCATGAAGCGGCAGCCGGGCTTGGGGTCATAGGCCCTGATCTCGCGGATCATGTCGGCGAGATCCTCGTCGTCGACTCCGCAGATACGCTTCAGAGCGCCGAGATTGCCCTTCGCCAGATAATCGAGATTGTCGAGCATGCGGGCCATGGCCGGATCGTAGCGATTGGCGTCCTTCGCCTGCAGCACCAGGCATTCCTTGAGGCTCCGCGCGGCGACGCCGGCGGGATCGAGCGTCTGGACGATGGCGAGGACGATCTCGACGTCCCGGACGGCGACGTTGAGACGCTGAGCGATGCCGATGAGGTCGCCCGAAAAATAGCCGGTCTCGTCGACCTGTTCGATGATCTGGGCGGCGATCACGAGATCGGCGCCGGACAGAAGCTCGCCCGCCTGGTGGAGCAGATGCTCGTGAAGCGAGACATGCTCGCCTTCGAAACTGTCGAAATCGGGGCCCTCGATCGCCCCCGATCCGCCCGAACCGGTGGCGGCGAGCCCAAGGCTGCCGTCGAGGCCGCGCAGAGAATCGGAAGCGCTATCCTGATGGAAATCCTCGCTGTCCACGTCCACGTCGAGCGCAGAATCGCCCCCGGTCGAATCGATTTCCGGTGGCGAATCCGGAATATCGCTGATCGACTCTTCCGCCACGCCGTCGGCCGACGGCACCTCGTCATCGCCATTGCCGCGATCACTTTCGAGAAGCGGGTTCTTCTCAAGCTCCTCGGCGATGAAGCCCTCGACCTCGAGGTTCGACAGAGCGAGCAGGCGGATGGCCTGCTGCAACTGCGGCGTCATCACCAGCGATTGCGACTGGCGAAGATCGAGGCGCGGACCGAGCGCCATTACGGCCCGGCCCCTTCACCGAGCCGAAACCAGCCATGTCGGGAGCGACGGGCCATCTCTAGAGCTCGAAGCTTTCGCCCAGATAGAGGCGGCGAACATTGGGGTCGCGAACGAGATCTTCCGGGCTTCCGGCGAACAAGACCTGGCCGCCATAGATGATGCACGCCCGATCGACGATATCGAGCGTCTCGCGGACATTGTGATCGGTGATGAGGACGCCGATGTTGCGGTTCTTCAGCTCGCCGATCAGATCCCGAATATCCTGGATCGAGATCGGATCGATGCCGGCGAACGGCTCGTCGAGCAACATGATCGACGGATTGGCGGCCAGTGCCCTGGCGATCTCGCAACGCCGCCGTTCGCCGCCCGAGAGGGCCATGGCGGGCGCGTCGCGAAGATGCTCGAGATGGAATTCGCCGAGCAATTGCTCGAGCCGTTCGCGACGGGCCGTCTTGTCGGGCTCGGCGACTTCGAGGACGGCCATGATGTTCTGCGAAACCGAAAGGCCGCGAAAGATGGAGGTTTCCTGCGGCAGATAACCCAGACCCAGGATCGCGCGGCGGTACATGGGCAGCCCGGTGATATCCTCGCCATCGAGCAGGATCCGGCCGCTGTCCGGCTTCACCAGACCCATCACCGAATAGAAGCAGGTGGTCTTGCCGGCGCCATTCGGACCCAGCAGACCGACCACCTCGCCCCGGTCGACGCCCAGCGACACGTCGGTGAGCACCGCCTTCTTGTCGTAGGATTTGGCGATCGAGACGATTGAAAGGCCGCGGGATATATCCCCCAGCGCCGCTTCCGCGGACGGTCGTTCGATAGAAAGCGTCTCGTTCATGCCTGCCCTATCCCTTTGCCCTAGTTAAGCGATTGGATTGGGTCTCTCAACCGGCAAGACTCTTGCATGACGAAATTCGGGAAGGTCTGAGGCGCGGGCTCAGCCGTTGGGACGCCTCGGCACGGTGAATCGACCGGTCACCCGTCCACCGCTGGATTGGGTTCCCGGTGCACCGGGGGTGCCGCCGTCCATCACCGCCCGACCAGTGTCGAGATCGAGCACCAGTCGCCCCCCTTCGACATGGGAAGCGCCGCGGGTGAGAGTCACTCCGCCGATCATCGTCACCAGCCGCTCGTCCAGATCGTATATGGCGAACTCGCTCCGGGCCGTTTCGGACGGGCTTCGCAAGGTGACCCCACCCGAGGCCTCCAGTCGACGAATCTCGATCCCGCCGGTGCTGGAATAAGCGACGGTGAGCCTGGAGGAGCTCAAGCGGAGAGCGCCCTGGCGGACATCCACGTTGCCGGAGAAGATCGCCCGGTCGGCCCGATCCTGGACTTCGATCCGATCAGCCGCGACGTCGACCGGCGCATCGGTGTCATGACCCTTAAGAGCGGATCCCGCTTCCTGTCCCGAGACCGGCGAAACCGCCAGCGCAGCGGCCGCGACGAGCGGCATCGCTAGAACTGGGAAAAGGCGCTTCATTCGGCTCATCTGAGGGCGTTCTGCTCGATATGCAAGCGGGCGCGGCCGCCGAGGACGACCCGCCGCTGGCGCAGGTCCGCCTGAAGGCTCGAGGCGGTGAAACGGCCAAGCGGCATATGCCCTTCGACGGCGCCGCGACTCGCCAGCGTCTGCGTGCGCAGATCGACCCGAACGTCGCGCGTCGCGAGCCGATAGCCGTCCGCCGCCGTCAGGAGGATCGGCCCGATGACGTCGACATGGTCGCTTTCCATGTTGTAGCGGGCATTGAGCGCCTGAAGCCGTGCCGGCCCGTTTTCGAGTTGGATCTGAGCACTCATGTCGCGAATCTGCACGATCGGATCGGCCGAACTCATCTGGAGCGCCGATTGGGCATTGAGGATGAAGGGCCGTCCGAGACTGTCCTGGCCGCGATACTGGGCCGACTGCACCCGCATCCTTTCCTCCGCCTGCTCGACCTTGTTCTTGTCGAGGACGAAGCTGACCTCCTGCTTCTCCTCGAGCGGAGAAAAGGCCAGAAAAGCCAGCACCACGCCGATCAGGGCCGGCATCGCGATCTTCAGGGCTCGGATGAAATGATCGTGGAACCCGCCGGGAGCGGCCCAGCCGCGCTTTAATAATCGTTCGCGCTCGGCGAGCTCAGACATGCGCGAAGATGTCCTGCTCCGCCCATCCGGCGAGATCGAGCAATGCCCGGTGCGGCAGGAAATCGAAACAGGCCTTCGCGAGGTCGGTGCGCCCTTCGCGCAGCAGCCGTTCGTCCAGTTTCTCCCGCAACGCGTGGAGATAACGGACGTCGGAGGCGGCATAATCCTTCTGCGGATCGGAAAGATCCGGGGCGCCCCAATCGGTCTGTTGCTGCTGCTTGGAGATCTCCTGCCCGAGCATCTCCTTCACCAGATCCTTGAGCCCATGCCGGTCGGTATAGGTCCGGATCAGCCGGGAAGCGGTCTTGGTGCAATAGACCGGCGCCGCGACGACACCGAGATAAGCGTAGATCGACGCAAGGTCGAAGCGCGCGAAATGATAGAGTTTGAGGCGCTCAGGGTCGGCAAGCACCGATTTGAGGTTCGGCGCGTCGTAAGGGCTGCCTGCACGGAACCGGACGAGATGCTCGTCGCCTCTGCCATCGGCGATCTGGACGACGCAGAGCCGGTCGCGCGCCAGCTGGAGGCCCATCGTCTCGGTATCGACCGCGACCGGACCGGGGGCGAGCACGCCCTGCGGCAGGTCCTCTTCGTGGAAAAATACGCTCATGCGCGCCGGAGATAGGCGAAAGCCCCTTTCGGCTCAATGAAGGATGCGCATAGAGCCCACTTGATCACTGCCGCCGACACCCTCACAAGGCCGTCCGAACAAGGAAAACCTTTCATGCCAGGTGGTCTCGCCGCCCTTCTCGACGACGTCGCCGCCATCGCCAAGCTGACCGCGGCCTCTATCGACGATATCGGTGCCGCCGCCGGACGGGCCGGCGCCAAGGCGGCGGGTGTCGTCGTCGACGACACCGCCGTAACGCCGCGTTATGTGACCGGCTTCACGCCGGACCGCGAGCTGCCGATCATCTGGCGCATTGCGCGCGGATCGCTTCGCAACAAGCTGCTCATCATCCTGCCGGTGGCGCTCGCCCTCAGCGCGCTCCTGCCGTGGGCGATCACCCCCCTGCTGATGATCGGCGCCGCTTATCTCTGCTACGAAGGGGCCGAGAAGGTCTGGGAAGCGATCAGCGCCAAAGAAGAGAGCCTTTCCGAGGTCGCGGCCGAGCTCAACAGTGCGGATCATGAGCGCAAGATGGTGTCCGGGGCGATCCGCACCGACTTCATCCTCTCTGCCGAGATCATGGCGATCGCGCTGGCCGAGGTCGCTTCGGAAGCCTTCTTGCCGCGAGCGGCGATCCTGGCCGTCGTCGCGGTCGTCATCACCCTTGGCGTCTATGGCGTCGTCGGGCTCATCGTGAAGATGGACGATGTCGGCCTCCATCTCGCCGAACGAAGCTCAAGCGGGCCTCGCGCCTTCGGCCGTGGGCTGGTCCGCGCCATGCCGATCGCGATGCGGGCGCTTTCCGTCATCGGCATCGCCGCCATGATCTGGGTAGGCGGAGGAATC
>DAINCA010000117.1:0-6197 GCA_036732645.1 Allosphingosinicella sp. | reverse complement strand
TGAACAGCCCGTCGATCCGGCTCGGATTCTCGATCGCGTCGGTCAGGCCGCGGCCCGGCTCCAGGTCCAGCGCGAGCGCGCCGGTCCCGAAGTGCACGTCGAGGTCGAGCAAGGCGGTCGAACGGCCGCTTTTGTCGCCCATCAGCCAGGCCAGTGAGGTTGCGACGGTCGTTGCACCGACGCCGCCGCGGACGCCGACGACGGCGGCCATCACGTTCGGTTTCTCGGCACCGGCCTCGGCGACCCTCGGTCCCGAAATCGTCAGCTGGGCGCTGGCGAAGGTGTCGCGAAGCTGATCGGCGGTGAAGGGCTTCAGCAGATAGTCCTGGATGCCGCTGGCGACGAGGTCGCGATAGAGGCGGACGTCGTTGACCTGACCGGCGGCGATAACCACCGTTCCCGGCTCGCACACCTCGGCAAGCGCGTTGATGTCGTTCAGAGGATCCCCGGACTCGCTGAGGTCGACGAACAGGATGCAGGGGCTCGCCGAAACGGACAGGGTCTGGACCGCATTGCGCAGCCCGCCTTTGTTGACCTTCTCGGGGGACCAGCCATGCTCGACCGCGATGGGCCGAAGCATTTCTGCAGTGGCGTCGTCACAGACGAACGCCGTGAAGGGATCGCGGAGCGCGGCTCCACGGTTGAGCGCAGTCATCAGTTGCCCCCCGTCGTGCTGGATTGCTGGAGTCCGCCCTGGCCGGTCGGCGTGGCCTGACGGTAGCTTCGGATTGCCCGGGTCGCCGTCGCGGCGCCGGTCGTGCTTCCGTCCTGTCCCTGAACGAGATCGTTCGGGTTTGCGACCATGGCGGCAAGATTGGCGTTGGTGGCGCAGCCATAATTGGACGAGGTGTTGCCGGTTGCGGCGATCTCAGCCGGCGCCCAGTTCGGGCAGCCGGGGACGTTCGCCACGGCTCGGCTCGCGACCACCCGTAACGTGCCCGGCGGGATCGCGCCCGCCGTGATCGGCGCGGCGCCGTCCACGAGCAGCAGGCCGTAGCGAGCGGCCACCGCGGCGACATCGCGCCGAGCGGCGTCGGATTGGTAGCCGGCCGCTTCGTCGATCGTCACCTGGTCGCCGTAGCGAAGGTCGATCGATCCGAACCAGGCGTCGAGCCGGGCCAGCTCGGTCGGGGCCACGCCGTCGCCGCTGGTGGCGACGTCGAACACGAAGTCCGTGCGCTGAAGGACCGGCTGGTGGACCGAATAGAGGCTCGGGTTGTTGGCCGCGCTCAGATGCTCCGGCGCCGAGGCGCAACCGGTCGCTCCGATTCCGAGTGCCGCCAAAGCGGTGAAAGTGATCATTCGAGACATGGTCGGACTGTCCTTTCGGGCTCGGGCGGTCATCAGAAGTTGAATCCGGGCTGGGCCGAGGCGGTCGTGCCCTGCGGGGGCAGAGCGACGTCGGTGCGCTGCGCCTGCTGGACCGGCGGCTGTGCCGGCGCCTCGGGGACCAGAGCATTTGCCCCGCTCATTCCTGGAGCCACCGTCTGGATCGTCCCGGACGTCGGCACCGGGCGCTGCTCGCCGCTGCGGCTGTCATGCTCGCGGCCGATGAGCAGGCGATTGCCCTCGTTCGTGTTCCGGAACCCGTCGGTCGGGAGCGCGACCTGGTTGGCCGAGACCGGCTGCACCAGATAAGGCGTCACGACGATGACGAGTTCAGTCTCGTTGCGCCGGAAGTTGTTCGAACGAAACAGGGCACCGATGATCGGCAAGCTGCCGATTCCGGGCGTCCGATCCACCGAGTTGCTGAGCGTGTTGCGCATCAGCCCGGCGATGATGATGCTCTGACCCGAACCGAGTTCGACCGTCGTTTCCGACCGCCGGATCGTCAGGGCGGGAACCTCGAAGCCGTTCAGCTCGACGGCGCCGGCGGCGGAAAGCTCGGAAACCTCAGGGCGAACTCGCATCGAGATCCGGCCGTTCTCCAGGACGTAAGGCGTGAAGGCCAAGCCGACGCCGAACTGCTTGAACTCGATCGTGACGTTGCCGAGCGACTGCGAGATCGGGATCGGGAATTCGCCGCCCGCGAGGAAGCTGGCGGTTTCGCCGGAAAGCGCTGTCAGCGTCGGCTCGGCGAGGATGTTGATCAGGCCGTTATTCTCGTTGAGCCGAGCGGCGCCGGCAATATCGAGGCCGAGCACGTTGCGAAGCAGAAGGCCGACATTCGTGATCCCTTCGGGACGCGGGAAGCTGACGCTTCCGTCGGCGTTGAAATCGGCGACATTGCTGCCGCGTCCGAACACGAAGCCGGTGTTTCCGCCGGTTCGATCGAACGTCTCCAGGTCGACTCCGACTTCGCGGACCAGGGTCCGGCTGACTTCGGCGAACGTGACCTTCAACATGACCTGTTGCGGAGTCGCGGTGCGAAGGCGGCTCACCACCTGCGTCGCTTCGCCGACGAAGGCCTGGGCGAGGCGCTCTGCCTCGGCGGCATCTTCCGGCTGTGCGACCGTTCCCGTCAGCAGCACCAGGCCGTTCATTGGCGTCGCGCTGATATTGGCTTCCGGCATCGCCAGCTGGAGCATCTGATCGACCGACGCCAGGTTCTGACCGACTCGGACGTTGGCCGAGTAGATCACTCGACCGCCGCGATCGGTAGCGAAAACCGTGGTCTGACCGGCGCCGGCGCCGAAGATGAAGATCTGGTTGCCGGAGCGGACCTGGACGTCGGCGACCGCCGGGTTGGCGACGAAGACATCGCTCATCGTCCCGTTGAGGCGGACCAGGCGGCCGGTTCCGACCGAGAGGACCACGTCGTTGGTCGGCGTGACGACCGTGGACTGGGCGACAGCCTGGCTGGCCGGCGCGAGGGCCAGGCTCGCCGCCAAGGCGGCTGAGACGGCCGTTCCGAGCGCAGCGCGCCGGATGAATTTGGGCTTGTTCATCTTACCTGGCTCCCACCGGAACGATCGTGACGTTGTTGCCGCGGGCGATCCGGACGACCGGACCCGTGGGCGTTCCATTCACGTTGACTTGACCACCCTGTCCGGCGACGGCGGCATTATTGCCTTGTGCGACCGGACGGGCGGGAACGCTGCTGCGCTGGAAGCGCGATACATCCGCGCCGACAGTGTAGGTTGGGTTGCTGTCGATCGGCTGATTGGCGACTGCCAGCAGCATCCGCCGTTCCGCGTTCGGATCGTCGGTTTGCGGCACCTGGACTTCGCCGGACGCAATGGCGCGCTCGAGCTCGGCGCTGTTGTCCGCGAGCGAACGAAGCGACAGCGAAAGCTGGCCGATGGTCTGCGCGACCGCGATCTTCTCGGCGATCTTCGGGGTCGCCTCGAAGGTGACCGTCGAAGTGCTCTGCGCGACCTGGTTGCCTTCGGCGTTGCGGGCGTCGAGACGCTGGTCGACGGCAAGCACGCGGATGTTGCGGATGATGGTCTCGGAGACGCGCAATGGGCTGCCGTCGCCTCCACCGGCGACTTCCTGCGTCAGCACGAGGTCGACGCGGTCGCCTGGGAAGACGAAGCCGGCGACGCCGCTTGTCGTCGAAACGCCAACGGTGACGGCGCGCATTCCGGGGCCCAAAGCCGCGGCGAGGAAGCCCCGTTCACCGGGACGGACGAGCGCCCCTCGGGTGACCGGCTGGCCGGCCGTGATCTCGCTGCGAACGACAGTACCGATCAGTGTCGAGGGATCGACCGAGCCCTCGGCGCCGCGGATGTAATAGACGTCCTGGACGAGACCTTCGGGCCACGGCTGATAGCGGAAGGCTTCAGCATCGACGATCGTTCCGACCGGAAGCGTCCGGGTCGCGACGAGCACCTGGGGACCAACCGGGACAGCCGGGCCAGCGACCGCCTGCGGCGCTGAAGCGCCGGAGAACATGTTCTTGGCCCCGACGGCGGTGATTCCGGCAATGATGAGCGCGCCTACCAGAAGCGCAATTTTCTTGAAGTCCATGGCGTTTGTCGCCTCCCCCGTTCGGGACTGAAAGATCAGCCCCTAGTCATCAGCCAAATTGGTAAAGAAAACGTTCGCTAATCAGCCACAAACCGGCAAAAGCGATCGCGACGCCGTACGGAACCTCCATTTGCCCCTCGCTTCGGGCGAGGCGCTGGCGGATGAGCATGGCCAAAGTGAGCACTCCGCCGGCCAGCGACATGATCACGATCAGGGGCAAAAGCGCGCCGGCCGGGATCCACAAGGCCAGGGCTCCGAGCATCTTGACGTCGCCGCCGCCCATCGCCCCCAAAATGAACGGGATGGTGAACAGGCCGAAGACCAGAATGGCGAGACCGATCTGCCAGGCGACGTCGGGCCATAGACCAAGTCCGCTTGCCCACCAGAAGGGGATGGCCAGCAAGGCGATCAGCAGATTGAGGCCATTAGGGATCGTCCGCGAGCGCAGATCGAGCCAGCTTGCGGCGAGCAGCAGGAGCGCGAGTGCGCCAAGCAAAGAGGTGTTCAGGAAGGTCATCGCCTCAAGCCTCTAGACGGCCGAGCTTTCCAAACCGTAACCGGCGATGATGGCCGAATCCCGAATTGCCCGAATCCATCCCGACGAAGCGATCTTCAGCTGGTGGGAAGCCGCCGATGGTCAGCGCCTTCGCCGAATGGACTGGCGACAGCCGCCCGGGGCTCGTGCTCGCGGCAATCTCCTGTTCGCCGGGGGGCGCGCGGACTTCATCGAGAAATATCTGGAAGCTTATGCTTATTGGCATCGAGCGGGGTGGAACGTCACCGCCTTCGATTGGCGTGGACAGGGGCTTTCGACCGGCGAGCAGGCACCGCCCAATCCGGAAAGCTTCGATGGCCTGGTCGAGGATCTCGCCGATTTCATGGCCGATTGGCGGTCAGGACGCGACGGGCCCTTCGTCGCTATCGGCCATTCGATGGGCGGCCATCTCCTGCTCCGGACCCTCGTCGACAAGTCGCCGCCGCTCGACGCCGCCATCCTGGTGGCGCCGATGGTGCTGGTGAACAGCGCTCCCGTTCCCGACTGGCTGGCGCCGAATTTTGCGGAAATGATGTGCCTCGTGGGGCTGCGCTCCCAGCCGATGTGGAAGACGGCCAAGGCACTCACCCGCCCGGGATCGCAGCGCCAGGGACTGCTGACCGGCTGCCGCGAACGCTATGAGGACGAGCTTCACTGGTGGCGCGAGCAGCCGGAATTGCGAATGGGTGCTCCGACCTGGGGATGGATGCGGGCCGCGTTCAGATCCTCGGCCGCCGCCTTCACGCCGGAGAAACTGAAACGGGTCGAACTGCCGGTCCTCCTGCTCGCAACCCGGCTCGACCGGCTGGTAAGTCCGACGGCGGTCGCGAAAGTCGCCGACTTGCTGCCCCACGCCGAACTCGAAATGTTCGAGGATTCCGCGCACGAAATCCTTCGTGAGAATGATACGATCCGAAGCCGGGCGCTCGAGAGGATCGATGATTTTCTCGATTCGCATTTGTGATGACGGCAACGGCGGATATCGTCATCGTCGGCGCCGGTATGGCCGGGGCAAGCCTCGCTTCGGAGCTGGCTGGCCACGCTTCCGTCCTTTTGCTCGAGGCCGAGAGCCGGCCGGGATACCACTCGACCGGCCGGTCGGCCGCGTTTCTGTCGGAGACCTATGGCGGGCCCCTGATCCAGCCGCTGACGAGCGCGTCGCGGCTTTTTCTTGAAGATCCGCCAGCCGATTTCTCGTCGGAACCGTTCCTTTCCCCGCGAGGCGCTCTTCATATCGCCGATTCCGGCGGCGAAGCCGCGCTCGATGCTTTGCTTCGATCTTTCGGGCGGACCGTTCAGCTGGAACCCTGGTACCGCTGGGAATTGCTGCGCATCCTTCCGGACCTGCGGGAAGGCTGGAATTTCGGTCTGTGGGAGCCGAGTTGCGCAGATATCGACGTGGCCCGGCTGCACGCCTTTTATCTCGCCCGCGCTCGGTCACTCGGGGTCCATCTCGTCACCGATGCCCATGTTCGGGAGGCGCAACGCGAAGGCGACGGCTGGCGGGTTCACACAACGGCCGGTACCTTTGCCGGCAGATTGATCGTCAATGCGGCAGGTGCCTGGGCGGATCGGGTCGCTTCATGTGCCGGTCAGCGCCCGCTCGGGATCCAGCCGTACCGGCGGACGATCGCGCAGTTACGGGTGGATCCGCCGCCTCGCAGCGACCTTCCTCTGGTGATCGATGCGCTCGGGCGCTTCTATTTCAAGCCCGAAGCCGGCGGCCGGCTCTGGCTCAGTCCCCATGACG
>DAINCA010000116.1:0-6260 GCA_036732645.1 Allosphingosinicella sp. | reverse complement strand
TCGTTCTGGCTTCGCAAGCGGCCGAAGGCACTGGTGATCTGACATGAAACTGCTGAAGCTGGTTCCCGACAACACGAACATCGATTTCCTGCGCTGGCGGGGCGTCGCCTTCGCGATTTCGGCGCTTCTGATCGCCGGTTCGATCTTCCTGATCGCGACCAAGGGGCTGAATTTCGGCGTGGATTTCGCCGGCGGCCAGATGATCCGTGCGACTTTCCAGCAGCCGCCGGAGCTCGATGACCTGCGCGATCGGATCGGCGACCTTGGACATGGCGAGGCGTCCGTCCAGGAAAGCCGATCCGGCCCGGCCGGTCTCGGCGACCGCCCCGGCGAGCATGAGATCCTGATCCGGATGGGACTTCCCGACGGCGGCGAGGCGGCCGCCAGCGAGGCGGCCGGGGACGTCCGCGCTGCTCTTAACCAGCATTATCCGGGAGTCAGGATCGACTCGGTGGAGACGGTGTCAGGCAAGGTCTCGGAAGAGCTCGTTCAATCGGGCGCATTGGCCTTGCTGTTCGCGATGATCGGCGTGTCGATCTACATCTGGTTTCGGTTCGAGTGGCAGTTCGGCGTCGGCGCCCTCTTCTCTCTGTTCCACGACGTCACCATCACTTTGGGCTTCTTCGCGCTCACGCAGATGGAGTTCGACCTCAACGTCGTCGCGGCCCTGCTGACCCTGATCGGTTACTCGCTCAACGACACGATCGTCATCTACGACCGAATTCGGGAGAATCTGCGCAAGTTCCGGAAGATGGACATCACCTCCCTGATCAACCTGTCGATCAACGAAACACTATCCCGCACGATCGCCACCAATTTCGCGATGCTCCTCGCCTTGGGGTCGCTCTTCTTCCTCGGCCCGGAGGTGATCTTCAGCTTCACCGCCGCCTTGCTCATCAGCGTCGTCGTCGGCACCTATTCGACCGCTTACATCGCCGCGCCGTGGCTGATCTGGCTGAAGGTGACTTCGGACAGCTTCCTTCCGAAGGATCCGGTCAGCCGGTCCCAGAGCGGGCCGCGCAACGAAACCTTCGACGGTGCCCAGGTTTGAGCGCGACGCTCCGGCCCCGGGGCCACTGATCCAGGGCTTTGCCGGCCGCGCTCTGAAGGTCGACGGCGCGCTTTACGAGGCCGTGCTTCTGACTCCGCGGTCGGCCGCGCACTGGCAGGCGCCGCCGCTCGCGACTTTGACCGTCGCCGACCTCGAGCCCTTGCTCAGGCTGGATCCGGCGCCGGAATTCCTGATCCTCGGCACCGGCGGCAGTATGGCGTTCCCGCCGCGAGCATTGGTGGCGCAGGTCGAAACCAGAGGCATCGGAATCGAGGCGATGGATAGCCGCGCCGCCGCCCGCACGTGGGGGATGCTTCGTGGCGAGGGCCGCTGGATCGCTGCGGCGATCATGCCGCTCTAGGGCGAAGTTGCCGACGTGCTTGAATCCGGCGTGTTTGAATGAGGCAGCCCTTTTCGTCATTCCGGCGCAAGCCGGAATCCATGAACGAGACGGCGACAATATGTAGAGGCCGAGTTCATGGATCCCGGCATTCGCCGGGATGGCCCGGTGAGACGCTGCCAAGCAAAGTCGGCTATCGTATCGCCAGGATGGGCTCATTAAAGGGTGGTTCATCGCCTCCCGTCTCAGATGCGTGAAGCCCGCTTGGACTTCCCGAAACGCTCAGCTAAGAAGCCCGCCATGCACAGATTTTCTCGACCGATCCTCCTCCTCGTCGCCGGCGCCGCAGTGCTCCCGCTCGCCGCCTGCAACACCTTCGGTGGAGGCCGGACCAAGGCCGACACGATGTACGTCGCTCGCGACGTCAACACGCTCTACAACTCCGCCTGGACCCGGCTCCAGAACGGCCGGTACCAGCAGGCGGCGTTGCTGTTCGACGAAGTCGAACGCCAACACCCTTATTCGGTCTGGGCTAGGCGCGCGCAGCTGATGAGCGCTTTCTCTTATTATGCCTATGGCGAGAACGCGAAGTCGATCGAATCGGCTCGGCGCTTCCTGTCGATCCACCCGGGCAATCGCGACGCGCCTTATGCGCTCTATCTGATCGCCCTCAATTATTACGAGCAGATCAGCGACATCACCCGCGATCAGGGTGTCACCCGGCAGGCGCTCGATGCGCTCGGCGAAGTCGTCCGACGCTATCCGGATTCGGCTTATGCGGCCGACGCCAGGGTCAAGCTGGACCTCGTCAACGACCATCTCGCCGGCAAGGAGATGGAGATCGGCCGATTCTATCAGCGCCGGCGCGAGTGGCTCGCCTCGGTGACCCGTTTCCGCCAGGTCGTCGATCAGTATCAGACGACCAGCCATACGCCGGAAGCCCTGATGCGGCTGACCGAATCCTATCTCGCTCTGGGCGTTCCGCAGGAGGCTCAGCGCGCCGCCGCTGTGCTCGGTGCCAATTATCCGGAGACCGAATGGTATCGGCGTGCTTACGCCCTGATCCAGCGCCACGCGCCGCAAGCGGCGGCAACGCCCGCGACCTGATCGAGGCTGGTCCGTGCTGACCGGCCTTTCCATTCGCGACGTCGTCCTGATCGACACGCTCGACCTGGAATTCGGCCCCGGTCTCGGCGTCCTGACCGGCGAGACCGGCGCCGGCAAATCGATACTGCTCGACGCCTTGGGGCTGGCCTTGGGCTCACGTGCCGACAGCGCCCTGGTGCGCCCCGGCCGGCCGCAGGCTTCGGTCAGCGTCACCTTCGAAATCCCTGACGATCATCCTGGACAGAGTCTGCTCCGGGAGAATGGACTCGAAGGGGAACCCGGAGAGGCGCTGGTGATCCGGCGGATCGTCCGCGCCGACGGCGGCAGCCGGGCCTTCGTCAACGATCAGCCGACATCGGCCGGATTGCTTCGAGAAGTTGGTGCGTTGCTGGTGGAAGTGCACGGCCAGCATGACGAGCGCGGCCTGCTCAATCCCCGCGGCCATCGCGGCCTGCTCGACACCTTTGGGGGGATCGACACGGCCCCGGCGGCCGCTGCCTGGCAGCGTCTGCGCGAAGCGGAAGAGCAGCTTGCGCAAGCCAAAGCATCCCTTGCCGAGGCGCAAAGCGACCGGGAATGGCTGGTACATGCCGTCGCCGAGCTCGGCAGGCTGGATCCGCAGGATGGCGAGGAGGAAAAGCTCGCCGAAATCCGTTCGACGATGCAGGCCGGCGCCCGGCTTGGCGAGGAGTTGGAGGCGGTCGCCAGCCTGTTGCAGGGATCGGAAGGCGGTCTGGCCTCTCTTCGCCAGGCTGCCCGAAGACTGGACCGGATCGCCGGCGAACATGAAAGCCTTTCGGTGACGCTGGCGGCGCTCGACCGGGCGGTGATCGAGGCATCGGAGGCGGAGGACGCGCTCGAACGCGCCCGGGAGGCACTGGCCTTCGATCCTGCGCGCCTGGACGAAGCGGAGACCCGATTGTTCGAAATCCGGGCGCTCGCCCGCAAGCACCAGGTGGAGCCGGCCGCGCTGCCGGCGCTGAAGGACGAGCTCGCCGGACGACTGGCTTCGCTCGACGCCGGCGAGGGCGGATTGTTGAAGCTCGAAGCTGGTCTGGCGGCGGCCTCGCGGGATTATGACGAAGCAGCGAACAGCTTGAGCGAAGAGCGGCGAGCGGCGGCGAAGCGGCTGGACATGGCAGTCGCGGCGGAACTGGCGCCGCTGAAGCTCGAGCAGGCGCGCTTCAGGACGATGATCGAACCGGCGGAGCCAGGCGCCGTCGGCCACGATCGGATCGCTTTCGAGGTGTCGACCAATTCGGGCGCGCCGTTCGGGCCGCTGGTGCGGATCGCCAGCGGCGGCGAGCTGTCGCGTTTCATATTGGCGCTCAAGGTAGCGCTTCACGAGCAAGTTGGCGCGCGCACCATCGTCTTCGACGAGATCGACCGCGGCGTCGGCGGTGCGGTCGCGAGCGCCGTCGGCGAGCGCCTTCACCGGCTGGCGCAAACCGGGCAGGTGCTGGTCGTGACTCACAGTCCGCAGGTGGCGGCGCGCGGTGCCCGGCATCTGCTGATAGAGAAGAGCCATGACGGCACCGTCACCCGCACCAGCGTCCAGGCGCTCGATCCGGCGCGCCGGCGCGAGGAGATCGCCCGCATGCTGTCCGGCGCCCAGGTCACCGAGGAAGCGCGGGCTCAGGCCAGCCGGCTGCTGGAAGCGGCGTGAACGAGGCGCAGGCGGCGGCGGAGTTGGAGCGGCTGGCGAAGGAGATCGCCCGCCACAACCGGCTCTATCACAGCGACGACGCGCCCGAGATCAGCGACTCCCAATATGATGCCCTGGTTCGCCGCAACAGCGAGCTCGAAGCCGCATTCCCCCATCTCGTTCGAGCGGACAGCCCCTCCCGCATCGTCGGCGCGGCGCCGGCCGCGCATCTGTCGAAGGTCCCGCATCGGCTGCCTATGCTCAGCCTGGAGAATGCCTTCTCCGAAAGCGAAGTCGCGGATTTCATCGGCCGGGTTCGCCGTTTTCTCAACCTCGCGGACGGCGACAAGGTCGCGCTCACGGCGGAGCCGAAAATCGACGGTCTGTCCTGTGCCCTTCGCTATGAAGGCGGGCGGCTGGTGCTGGCGGCGACCCGCGGCGACGGGACGACCGGCGAAGTGGTGACAGCCAACGTGGCGAGCATCAAAGACGTGCCACAGCGTCTTCCGGAAGGCTGCCCCGAAATCTTCGAGGTCCGCGGCGAAGTCTACATGTCCAAGGCCGATTTCGCCGCCCTGAACGTGCGCCAGTCCGCGGAAGGCGGCAAGATCTTCGCCAATCCTCGCAACGCCGCGGCGGGATCGCTTCGACAGAAGGACGCCGCCATCACGGCCGCCCGCCCGTTGCGCTTCTACGCCCATGGCTGGGGCGAGACGTCGGAACTGCCTGCAGATACCCAGATCGAAGTCATGCAGGAGATCGCCGCCTGGGGCATCCCGATCGCGGAGGATCTGGCCCGATACGACGAGATCGAGCCGCTGCTGGCCCATTATCGGGCGATCGAGGCGAAGCGGGCGGACCTTCCGTTCGACATCGACGGCGTCGTCTACAAGGTCGATCGGCTCGACTGGCAGAAACGGCTCGGCCAGGTGGCGAAGGCGCCGCGCTGGGCGCTGGCTCACAAGTTCCCGGCCGAAAAAGCCGAAACCCGGCTGAACGCGATCGACATCCAGGTCGGGCGGACCGGAAAGCTGACGCCGGTGGCAAGGCTTGAACCGGTCAATGTCGGCGGCGTCGTCGTCACCAACGCCACGCTCCACAATGCCGACGAGATCGCCCGGCTCGACGTTCGGGTCGGGGACCGGGTCAGGCTTCAGCGCGCCGGCGACGTGATCCCGCAGATCGTCGGGGTGACGACGGAGCCGGCCGCGCATGCCGCACTCGCCCCTTATCTTTTCCCGGAAACCTGTCCGGAATGCGGATCGGACGCGGTTCGCGAGAATGACGAGGTCGATGTCCGCTGCACCGGCGGCCTGATCTGCCCGGCGCAACGGGTCGAGCGGCTTCGCCACTTCGCCTCCCGCGCCGCGCTCGACATCGAGGGTCTCGGCGGAACCCATATCGAGGCCTTCTTTCGCGACGGCCTGATCCAGTCGCCGGCCGACATCTTCAGGATCAATGTCGACGACCTGTTGAAACGCGAGCGCTGGGCGGAAGTCTCGGCGCGCAACCTGGTTGCGGCGATCGACGCCAAGCGCGAGCCGCCGCTCGATCGTCTGCTATTCGCTTTGGGCATTCGCCATGTCGGCCAGGTGACCGCCCGCGATCTGGCAAGATGCTTCGGCACGCTGGAGGCGCTCCGCGATACCGCCATGAGGGCCGCGGAGGACGAAGCCGCGTTCGCCGAGCTCCAGGGGATCGAGGGGGTCGGCCCCGTCGTCGCCCAGACCGTCGTCGATTTCTTCGCCGAACCGCACAACCGCGAGGTGGTCGAGGATCTGCTCGAGCAAGTCTCGCCGCCGCCGTTCAAGCTCGAGGTTCGGGAATCTCCGGTCACCGGCAAGACCCTGGTCTTCACCGGCAGTCTCGAGGCGCTGTCGCGTGACGAGGCCAAAGCCCAGGCGGAGGCGCTCGGCGCCAAGGTGGCGGGATCGGTATCGGCGAAGACCGACCTGATCATCGCCGGACCGGGCGCCGGATCGAAGCTGAAGAAGGCGCACGAGCTCGGCATCGAGGTGATCGACGAGGCCGCCTGGATCGCTCTGGTCGCTTCCGCCTCGGCCTGACATTGCGCGCACAGCCGGGTCCACCCACATGAGGCCCGGAAACACTTCGGG
>DAINCA010000115.1:0-6353 GCA_036732645.1 Allosphingosinicella sp. | reverse complement strand
GAAGCCGCCCGCGGCGCCGAAGGCGAGCCGGAAGAATTTGAGCTTGTTCGCGCTCGCCCGCGCGCTCTCCGCCAGCAGATCGAGGCAGCGTGCGCGCATCTCCGGATCATGCTCGTCGGCGAGCAATTCGATCCCGTTGTTGAGCGCGCCGACCGGGGAAAGCAAATCGTGGCACAGCCGCGAACACAACAAGCTGGCAAATTCGTGGGATTTCATTCGGCGGCGCCCCTGTCCGTCCTAAGACCTTGTGCCCCTATTGGCAGCTGCGATTCAAGGATTCAAGTGGCGCTGGCGACTTGAAAAGTTCGGGATCCGTCACGATCTCGCCGGTCCGATGGAGGGGGGAGAATCTGTCCTGGATGTCCGGGTCGCCGACGAAGCTGCCGGTTGGCGGCTCGATCGGGCGCTTGCCGCCGCCGTCCCGACCCTGTCGCGCGAACGCCTGAAGGCGCTCATCAGCAGCGGCAGCGTCGTCGGTCCAAAGGGCGAGGCGGTGCGCGATCCGGCGACAAAGGCCGTACCAGGCGGTCATTATTCGGTGACGGTACCGGCTCCGAAGCCGGCGCATAACGTGGCTCAGGACATCGCCCTCGAGATCGTGTTCGAGGACGAACATCTGCTCGTCGTGAACAAGCCGGCCGGCATGGTCGTCCATCCTGCGGCCGGGAATTTCGACGGCACTCTGGTCAATGCCTTGCTTCATCACTGCGCCGGCCGCCTCTCCGGGATCGGCGGAGTCGCGAGGCCGGGGATTGTACACCGGATCGACAAGGACACTTCGGGCCTCCTCGTCGTCGCCAATACCGACGTCGCCCATGAGGGGCTCGCCGCCCAGTTCGCTCGTCACTCCATTCATCGTCTCTATCTGGCGATCGTGGCCGGGATCCCGATCCCGGCAAAGGGTATGATCGACGCGCCGCTCGCGCGCTCCGCGGCGAACCGCAAGAAGATCGCGATCGTCGAAGGCAAACGCGGCAAACGGGCCGTGACTCATTATCGAATCGTCCAGGTGCTTCACGAGGCCGCCTTAACGGAATGTCGGCTCGAGACGGGGCGGACTCATCAGGTTCGGGTTCACATGGCCTCGATCGGCCATCCCTTGTTGGGCGATCCTGTCTATGGACGAACCCGCCCGGCACACCGCGACCTGTTGAAAAGGCTGAACTTCCAGCGCCAGGCGCTGCATGCGGCCGAGCTCGGCTTCATCCATCCGGTTTCGAAAGAAAACCTGACCTTCAAATGCCCCCTTCCGTCTGATATTCAGGAACTGTTCGGGGCGCTTTCCGTATAAGGATCATCGCGCACACGAAGCGAAGACTTCGTCGGCACGCAGGGAGATTGTGAGAATTCATCATGGCTAGCGGTAGAAATGTCCCGGCGACCATTCCGGCGTCTGGCGGCGAAGCGGGCCTCAACCGCTATCTCGCCGAGATCAAGAAATTCCCGATCCTCGCGCCCGAGGAAGAATATATGCTGGCCAAGCGCTGGACCGAGCATCAGGACACCGATGCCGCGGCCAAGCTGGTCAACAGCCATCTGCGCTTGGTCGCCAAGATCGCCATGGGCTATCGCGGCTACGGCCTGCCGGTCAGCGAGCTTATCTCCGAAGGCAATATCGGCCTGATGCAGGGCGTGAAGAAGTTCGAGCCTGACCGCGGATTCCGCCTCGCCACTTATGCGATGTGGTGGATTCGCGCCTCGATCCAGGAATTCATCCTGCGCAGCTGGAGCCTGGTGAAGATGGGCACCACCGCGGCCCAGAAGAAGTTGTTCTTCAACCTTCGGCGCATGAAGAACCGGATCGAAGCGTTCGAGGAAGGCGATCTGAAGCCGGAGGATGTCGCCAAGATCGCGACCGATCTCGGCGTTTCGGAAGAAGACGTCGTGTCGATGAACCGGCGCATGGCGATGGGCGGCGATACTTCGCTCAACGTTCCGCTCCGCGACGACAGCGAAGGCAGCTGGCAGGACTTCCTGGTCGACGACGAGCCGCTCCAGGACGAAAGGGTCGCCGACGCTCAGGAAGCTTCCATGCGTCACGAATTGCTTCAGGAGGCGATGAGCGCTCTCAATGATCGCGAGCGCCACATCCTCACCGAGCGCCGCCTGACCGACGAACCGAAGACGCTCGAGGAATTGAGCCAGGTCTATGACGTCAGCCGCGAGCGTATCCGCCAGATCGAGGTCCGCGCCTTCGAGAAGCTTCAGAAGGCGCTGATGAGCCTGGCGGGCGAACGCAGGCTTCTGACCGCCGGCTAGAGCTCGTCAGTGGCCACTCGTACGCGCAGGCGGCGCGGCTGGTTCGGCCGCGTCGCCGGCTGGATCGTCAAGGCGGTCCTGATCTTCCTTGTCGGCAGCCTGCTCTGGGTGCTGGCCTATCGCTTCGTGAATCCGCCGGTCACCTTCACCATGATTGGCGACGTGATCAGCGGCAACGGCGCCCGGCGGGACTGGATGCCGATCGGGCAGGTCGACCGCGACATGGTCAGGGCCGTGATTGCGGGCGAAGACAGCAAATATTGCACCCATGCCGGGTTCGATCGACAGGCGATCGAGGAGGCGATGCGGCGCAACGCCCGCGGCGGCCGGATCATTCGCGGCGGCTCGACGATCAGCCAGCAGACCGCGAAGAACGCCTTCCTGTGGCAAGGCGGCGGCTATTTCCGAAAGGGGCTGGAGGCCTGGTTCACTTTCCTGATCGAGAATCTGTGGGACAAGAGACGGATCATGGAGGTCTATCTCAATGTCGCCGAGACCGGGATCGGGACCTATGGCGTCAATGCCGGCGCCCAGCGTTATTTCGATCACGACGCGTCGAGCCTGACGGCCACCGAAGCGGCGCGGATCGCCGCGATCTTCCCGCTTCCCAAACGCCGCGAGGCGATCACGCCGACCGGCTTCACCCGGCGCTACGGCAACATGATCTCGGCACGAATGGGCGCCGTTCGCCGCGACCGGCTCGACGCCTGCGTTTATGAGGGGGCGCCGCCTGCTCCGGCCGAAGCGCCGGAACCTGCGGCGAGGCCGAATGTGCCGCGGCCCGATTCGGCGCCGGCGCCGCAACCCGTACCAACGCCTCCGGAGTTACCCGGCGAGGAGTTCGAGCGGCCGGAGCCGCCCGCCGAGGCAACGCCGGCCGATCCAGAGCCGCTGGAGCCCCTGGCACCACCGGAGCCGGTCCAGCCGACAACGCCCTCGAATTAACTGCCAAGGTCTGGTTGGCTGTTGCCAACCCCAACCTTGGCCACCCTCTCGGCGAACCGGAAGCCTCTAGAACGGCATCTTGAAACCCGGCGGCAATTGCAGCCCGCCGGTGACGTCGCGCATCGCCTCCTGGGCGGCGACGTCCGCTTTGGCACGTGCGTCGTTGATCGCCGCCGCGATCAGATCCTCCAGCATCTGCTTTTCCGAAGGCTGAAGCAGGGTTTCGTCAAGCTCGACGCCAATGATCCTGCCCTTGGCCGAGGCGCGGACCTTCACCATTCCACCGCCGGACACGCCCTCGATCTCGACCTTGTCGAGATCGTCCTGCGCCTGAAGCAGTTTGGCCTGGGCCTCCTGCGCCATCTTCATCAGTTCGTTGAGATCCGGCATTCATGCACTCCGTTGTTCGTCGACCGTGAAATCGGCCAGCTCCGCATCAGGGAACGCTTCGAACGCCGCTTTGACCAATGGCGAATCGAGAACGCTCTGACGAAGGCGCTGCTCCTCGGCCTTTTCCTGCTCGAGCAAGGTTGGCGCCGCCTCTTCGTCGCTGACGCTCACCTGCCAGACCGACCCGGTAAGGGATTTCAGCGCCGCCGCAAGGTCACGGGCGAAATCGCCTGACAAGGGCTTGGCGGGGCGTACCACCAGCTCGGGCGGGGCGTATCGGACGAGACCGGCATAATCGTGCAGCTGCTGGGCCAGATGCGCCTTCCCGGAGTTGGCGAGCTGCTCGACCAGGGCCGGAAAGCCGTCCGGTGCCTTCAGCAAAGGCCCCTGCCCCTCGCTCTTCGGCACCTCGCTTGCTCGGACCGGAGCGGTTTCGCCTTTGTCTATCGTGTCTGCGAGCTGCCCGGGATCGGGGAGTTCGGCGGCGTAAATGAGCCGCAGAAGGGCCATCTCCGCCGCCTCCAGCGGCGATGGCGCGACATGAACCTCCGAGAGCCCTTTCAGCAGCAGCTGCCACAGGCGATGGATGGCGCCATGACCGAGCCGGCTGGCATATTCGGCATAAGCCTCTTGTTCCTCGGCCGATTGCGCCGGATCCCGGCCGCCCCCGACCTTCGCCCGGGTGATCCCGTGAACCGCTTCGAGAAGCCCGCGAATGACCGCTGAGGGCTCCACGCCCAGGTCATATTGATCCTTGAGCGCGGCCAGGGTGGCCTGCGCGTCGCCGGCCAGAAGCAGCTTCAGCAGATCGCGAATCGCGCCCCGGTCGGAAAGGCCGAGCATCGATCGCACTTGGTCGGCGCTGACCGTTCCGGCCCCATGGGCGATCGCCTGGTCGAGGATCGAAAGGCCGTCCCGGGCCGAGCCTTCGGCCGCGCGCGCGATCAGGGCGAGCGCTTCGGGCTCGACCTCGACCCCTTCCGCTTCCGCCACATGCTGGAAATGCGAAGCCAGCAGCTCCGACGGAATGCGCCTCAGATCGAAGCGCTGGCAGCGCGAAAGGACGGTGATCGGGACCTTGTTCACCTCGGTCGTGGCGAACAGGAACTTCACGTGCGCGGGCGGCTCCTCCAGCGTCTTCAGCAGCGCGTTGAACGCGTTCTTCGACAGCATGTGCACTTCGTCGATGATATAGACCTTGAAGCGTGCCGAGACGGCGGAATAGCGAACCGCCTCGATGATTTCGCGGACATCGTCGACCCCGGTATGGGACGCGGCATCCATCTCGACGACATCGATATGCCGCCCTTCCGCGATCGCCTTGCACGGTTCGCACTCGCCGCACGGCTCGATCGTCGGCCCGCTTTGACCGTCGGGGCCGACGCAGTTCAGCGCCTTGGCGATCAGCCGCGCCGTCGACGTCTTGCCGACGCCGCGGACACCGGTGAGGAGGAAGGCATGGGCCAGCCGGTCGCGCTTGATCGCATTGGCGAGGGTACGCACCATCGCTTCCTGGCCGATCAATTGGTCGAACGATTGCGGCCGGTACTTGCGGGCGAGGACCCGATAGGGCTGAGGGGAATCGGTCATCGAGGGCACCCTAACCGTTCGGGTTGAGCCTGTCGAAGCCCCAGAGCCAGAGCTTTGCCAAGCCTGACAAGTGCCCCAGACAGACCCGGCCAGCGGAGCGGATTGGTGAGGTGGGTGGGAGCCGGAACGACCCGGAGCTTGAACTCGTTACGGCTGCTTCCTTCCGGACCTGACCGGGTTGGCGAGAGCGCCGTCCGCCCGACTCCCGGGGCGCATATGAGGGCGCCGTCGACTTTTGGCAAGGATCAGGCAAAGGCGGCCATGACTCGACGGGCCACCTCCGAATGGACACCGTCGCGAACCGCTTGCTCCGCATTGCCTTCGCTCTGGTAACAGGCGACGAGGATCGGTGCTCGGCCCGGCGGAATGGTCATGGCCACGTCATTGGCAGCGCCGTTCGCGCCGTTTCCGGTCTTGTCCCCGCTCCTCCAATTCGCGGGAAACCCCGCGCGCAGCCGCTGAAGTCCGGTTGTTGCGCCCTCCATCCAGCCGAACAGCAAGGCGCGCGAAGCGGGACCGAGGGTATTCCCGAGCAGGAGCGATCGCATCAGTCCCACCATCGCGGCCGGACTGGTGGTGTCGCGCGGGTCACCGGGGAGGTTGCTGTTGAGCTCGGGCTCTTCCCGATCGAGCCGCGAAATGGGATCCCCGCAGCGGCGGAAGAAATGGGTCAGGCCGGCGGGGCCGCCAATCCGGGCAAGCAGCAGATTGGCTGCGGCATTGTCGCTCACCTCGACGATCGCCGCACAAAGGCGCTCGATCGACAGACGACCTTCAGCCAGATTCGCCTCGATCACGGGCGCGTAGGGCACCAGGTCCGCCGCCCCGAAGCCGATCTCCTGCTCCAGCGCCAGCCGTCCCGCCTCCACCTCGGCCAGGATTGCGCCGGCGAGCGCCCATTTGAAGGTCGAGGCCATGGCATAAAAGCTGTGCTCGTCATGGCCGAGCCATCGGCCGGATCCGGAGTCGAACGCCGCCACGCCCAATCGTCCGCCCGGTCCCAGCCGCGCCTGCAGGCGCGCAAGATCAAGGGTCACCCTGTTTTCTGGCGCCGGTCCGGCGGCGCAGCCTGGACCGATCGCGACGGCCGCGACGATGAAGGTGCGCCGATCGAGCAAGACTATCGTCCCTGCATGTTGTGAAAGCCGGACGGGATCCTGACGGTGAGC
>DAINCA010000114.1:0-6356 GCA_036732645.1 Allosphingosinicella sp. | reverse complement strand
GAGGCCGGCAGTGGGTGACGAGCTTCAGTCGTTCCTGACCCTGGAACAAGCTTCCGGCAGCGGGCGGGGACGGGAATTCCACCCGCAAAGGCGGAAAAGTGCAGCTTTCCCGCCGCCGCCTCGAAAGTCCTCGGGCGGAGACCAGGATGACATGGCTGTCATTGGTTTCATCCACCGACAACCGGCCATCATGAGCCTCGGTACTGGAGACCGCGGCGCGCGCGATCCGCTGGACGGGCGCCTCGATTCTGATCCGAAGGATCGAGTCGCTTTCGAACAGGGGGCTCGCTCCGGCAGGGCAGGCCGCCAATGCTGCGAGACACAGGACCGCCGAACGGACGATCCGGTTCTGTGTGAAATTGCTCATCGTCTAGACCTCCGTGCAGCAGTTTCCGACGCGACCGGCGAAGGCGTCATCGAATGGGCAATCACGCGTCCGTCGAGAATCTCCAGATAGGACCAATGGCTGCCGTAACTGGCCGAAATCCCGGTATCGATCAGGACCAACCGCCCATCGTGAAGGATCTGGATTTCGGGCTCGATGGGGGTGTGGCCGATGATGAGCCGTTGCGCATCATGCGCCCGAAGGACGATCCCGATCTCGTCGACAGCCGCCAGGGCGAGCTCGGCCGGCGAAACTGCCGATCCCGCGACATGGCCTCGGTACCAGAGCGGCCCGTTCGGATCGTTGATGATCGAGTCCGCCGCGTTCGCTCGCGCGACCAAGGCTTCCCTTGTTCGGCGGTTGATCTCGGCCACGCTCAGGCCCGCAAAGGCCAGGCTGATGCCGGCGTGGACGAACAGGTTCCCCTTGACCAGGGCAACGGCAGGATTTCGTGATACCCACTTTCCGATCTCGCCATCGGGATGCCAGGCGGCCCGATGTTCGACGGCGCCGAGCGGCGTATCGCGCATCCAGGCGGCTCGGATCTGCTGCGCAGTGAGACTGGGGTCGCGCGCCAGATGAAGCGCCCGGATTCGGGCTTCGTTCGCCTCGTAGCTTAGCGCCCTCCGCTCGCGGGAACGATGATCGATGAAGGCCCGATATTCGCCGGGATGGACGTAACGCAGGTCGCCGATGACGTTCATGGCTTCGTGATTTCCGACCAGAGCGATCACTGCCCCACCGGCGCGCGCCGCCTCGCGTTGCAGGCGCATGAGATGGCGGATGATCTTCGCCGAGTCCGGCCCACGGTCGGCGATGTCGCCGGTTTGGACGGGGATATTTCGGCCGCCCACCCAGCGATCATGACGATCGACCAGCGACGCGGCCCTGAGGATGCCGCGATAGGCCTGGAAATCGCCGTGCAGATCGCCGATCGCGACGATCCGGTTCACCGGCCGGGCCACGGGCTGCGACAAGGTTGGGGCCGCTGGCAACAAGGCGGCCAGCAGGCTCGCCCAGAGCGAGACGAGCCTGATCAACGAGCGGCTTGTCATCCGAAGGTCTCCCGAAGGTCTGCCGGCAAGGGGCAGGGGAATGGGGAACCTGATGTTGCGAAGCCAAAGACAGTGGCGGCTGGCCCGGCATCGCAACATCGGCTCGAATTACGCACCGGCGACGCCTCCCTGGGCGCCGAGCAGCAGGATGGTGGTCCCGAAGCTGCTGAAGGTCACGACCAAGGCGGCAAGGGCGATAAGGTTCTTCTGGAACACGATCTTTCTCCTCCCATCGTCCCGGGGATCATTCCCGAGGACGAGATGAGGATTAGTCGCGTCGGCCGACTCGATCTTGAGAGGGGGGTGGAAAGATTCTGGCTCAGACTCTTTCCACACTCTGCCCGCTGAACCGGACGCCGCCGGCTAGATCTTCCTGGCGGCCAGATCGGGCGCGGTTCGACGCTCGCCGCGGCGGATCTTCGGCGTCAGCATGCCGACGTCGGCGCGATATCTTTCATACTCATCGCCGAACAGGCTGACGAGATCCCGTTCCTCATGCCGAATTCCGATGAGCATGTAGACGGACATGCCGACCGCCAGCAGAAGATGTCCGGCCGACATTTGCGGTGTCGCCCAGAACGCCAGGAAGAAGCCGACATAGAGCGGGTGGCGGACCCATCGATAGAACAAGGGCTGGCGCATCACCGGCGAAGCCGCTTTCCGACCGCGCGCGTGGAACCAGGCCTGCTGAAGCCCGAACAATTCGAAATGATTGATGAGGAAGGTGCTGAGGAGAACGATTCCCCAACCCAAGGCGAAGACGCCCCAGAGGATCGCTTGCGCCGCCGGACCTTCGATGGACCAGATCGTGATGTCGATCGGGCGCCAGAAACTGAACAGGATGATGAGCATGAGGCTCGCGAACAGGACGAATGTGCTTCGCTCCGCTGGCGGAGGCACGAACCGGGTCCAGGCGCGCTTGAAACCCTGTCGGGCCATGATGCTGTGCTGGAGCCCGAACAAAGCGATCAAGGCGCTATCGATCATCAACGCCGCCGCCACCGGGCCGTCCGGCCCCTGATTGACGGTTCGAGGGACGAGCCCGAAATCGCCGACGAAAGCGATCAGATAAAGGAAGGTCAGGAAGAAGATCGCGTAAGCGATGACGGCGTAAATCAAGGTCGCGGCTTTGGACATCGGGCCCTCCGATCCAGAGGCAGATATTTTCCGCCCAAACCCATTTTCGGCCAATGACCGGTTCACCGGATTTTTTGATCGAAACGCCGGCTATGTTATGGTCGGCGGACGCTGCCGGAGGAAAAGAAGGTGCAGGGGACGACCACCCTTCGATCGGACGTGCCCGCGGATCCAGCAACCGATCGGGCGCTCAGCCTCATCCATCGTCATTATGCCGAGAAACTGACGGTTTCGACGCTGGCGCGAGGAGCCGGCGTTTCGCGAACGATCCTCGCCGAGAAGTTCAATCGGCTGCTCGGCACCTCGCCGATGCGTTATTGTACGCAGTGGCGATTGCAAATGGCCGCGGACCTGTTGCGAACGACGAAGCGCAGCTCCGGCGAGATCGCCTTCGCCACCGGGTTCGGAAGCGAGGCGGCGTTCAACCGCGCCTTCAAGCGCACTTACGGACAGCCGCCGATCGCGTGGCGTCGGGAGCAACGGGCGCTTGCCCCGGCCGACGATCTTCCTGAGCAGGATATCAGACACTGCCACGCCGCCGATGGCACCCGCCTGGCCTGGGCCGCCGTCGGGAGCGGCATGCCTCTGGTGAAGACGGCCAATTGGCTGAACCATCTCGAGTTCGACTGGCACAGTCCGGTCTGGCGGCACTGGATGCGGGAGCTGACCCGCGCGAACCGCCTGATCCGCTACGACGAAAGGGGCAACGGCCTGTCCGATTGGGATACCGAGGATGTTTCGTTCGAAGCGTTCGTCGACGATCTCGAGACGGTCGTCGATGCCGCCGGCCTCGACAATTTCGACCTGCTGGGAATCTCTCAAGGCGCCCCGGTCGCGATCGCTTATTCGCTTCGGCACCCCGGGCGAATCCGCCGGATGATCCTTCTCGGCGGCTATGCGCGCGGCTGGGCGCTTCAGCTGCAGGGCGAGGATCTGGCCCGCCGCCAGGCGATGGTGACCTTGACCCGGACCGGCTGGGGCAGCGACAATCCGGCCTACCGGCAGATGTTCACCGGCCTCTACATACCGGGAGGGACGGCCGAGCAACTGGGCTGGTGGAACGAGCTTCAGAGGGTGTCCACCTCGCCTGAAAACGCCGTCCGGCTACAGAACGCGCTTTCGACCATCGACGTCGTCGATATGCTGGAGAAGGTGACGGTGCCGACCCTGGTCGCGCACGCCAGGAGGGACCATGTCATATCGATCGAAGCCGGCCGGCAGCTTGCCGACGGCATAAAAGGCGCCCGCTTCCTCGAGCTCGACAGCGACAATCATGTCCTGCTCGAGAGCGAGCCGGCCTGGCAGACCTTCGTCGCCGCCAGCCGAGCCTTCCTCGACGAGTGATCACAATATCGCATCGGCTCACGGCCGCCGCTTAGTCTTTGGCATCAGGCTCCGGCGCTGCTAGTCGGCGCTCATGTTGAGCCTGCAATTCATTCGCGAGAATATCGACCTCGTCCGGCGTGCGGTCGGCGAGAAGAATGTCTCGCTCGATCTCGATTCGCTTCTGTCCCTCGACGGGGAAGTCCGGGAGCTGAGGACTCGCGCGGACACGCTCCGCCGCCAGCGCAACGAGATCAGCGACGGCTTTCGAACCGCGTCTGCGGAAGAGCGCCCAGCGCTTGGCCAGCGGGCGAAGGCGATCGGCGCCGAGATCGGAGAGGCCGAAGCCGCATTGGCCGAAAAGCAGGAAGCGCTCGATGCCCTGATGCTGCGGGTCCCAAATATCCCCTGGGAAGGCGCACCGGTCGGCCGCGACGAGAGTTTCAACACGGTGGTCCGGACCGAGGGCGAGGTTCCGCGCTTCGATTTCGAGCCCCGGGATCATGTCACTTTGGCCGAGATGAACGACTGGGTGGATCTGTCACGGGTCGTCCAGGTCTCCGGCTCGCGCATGTACGCGCTCAAGGGGCGGCTCGCTTTGCTCGAGCAGGCCCTGATGTTCTGGGCTCAGCAGCGCCTTGCGGCGGAAGGGTTCACGCCGATCACCGTGCCGGCTCTGGTCCGCGGCCAGGCCTTCCTCCAGCAGGGCCATTTTCCCGGGCACGAGGAAGAGACGTACGAGGTGCCGAAGGACGAATTGTGGCTCGCCGGCACGGCCGAGATCGCGCTCACCAGCCTTCATACCGGCGAGATCCTCGAAGCCGCGCAGTTACCGATCCTCTATGCCGGTTATTCCCCCTGCTTCCGGCGCGAGGCCGGAAGCGCGGGCAGGGACGTCCGCGGTCTGCTGAGGGTCCACCAATTCTACAAGGTCGAGCAATATGTGATCTGCCCCGACGATCCGGAGGAATCGGCGAAGTGGCATGAGCGGCTGCTCGCCAATGCCGAGACGATCGTCCGCGAGCTGGAAATACCCTATCAGGTGGTCGAGACGTCGACCGGCGACATGGGGCTCGGCAAGTTTCGAATGAACGACATCGAATCCTGGGTACCGAGCCTCGGCAAATATCGAGAGACCCACAGCTGCTCGACGCTTCACGACTGGCAGGCGCGGCGAGCGAACCTGAGGTGGCGCGACGGGGACCGCAAGGTCCGCTTCGTCCATACCCTCAACAACACCGCCATCGCCTCGCCGCGGATCCTCGTTCCGTTGCTCGAGAACCACCAGACGAAGGAGGGCAGGGTCCGGCTTCCCAAGGCGCTTCAGGAGCTGATGGGTGGCGAGTATCTCTGATTCCGCGAGGCCGCCGCGCTGGCGGCTGGCGCCGGAGGCGGTCTCTTTGCTGGCCCGTGCCTATCGCTCGTTCGGGCGGCTCGGCGAGCGCGGCCCCGACGACGGCGAGCGGCTGATGGTGATCCCCGGCTTTCTCGCCGACGATCACACCACGTTGGGCCTTCAGCGCGCCCTTGCGCGAGCCGGCTACCGGGTTACGGGCTGGGGACTGGGTCTGAACAAGGGCGCGCGCCAAGATACGCTCGATCGCATCGTCGAGCGGATCGAGCTTTTCGGCGGCGGCGATCCGGTCGTCCTGGTCGGATGGAGCCTGGGCGGCATCTTCGCGCGCGAAGCGGCCAAGGTCCGTCCCGATCTCGCGACCAAGGTGATCACGATGGGATCGCCTTTCTCCGGCGATCGGCGAAGCAACAATGTCTGGCGGCTCTACGAATGGGTCGCCGGCCACCCCGTCGACAACCCGCCCATTTCGTCGATTCTCGAAGAAAAGCCGCCGGTGCCGACCCTCGCTTTGTGGTCGCGCCGGGACGGGATCGTCGCAGCCGGCTGCGCCCGCGGCGAGCCCAATGAGAGCGATGCCCAGATCGAGCTGGATTGCGGCCACATGAGCTTCGCGGTCAGCGGCCGGGTCTATCCCAGGATCGTCGAGGCGATCCGAAGCTTCTAGTCCGGCTCGCGCGTCGAGCCCAGGAAGGCCGCCGCCACTTCAGCCGGCACACGGAGCGGCCGGCCGGTGGCTTTGTCGAGGATCGCCCAGGTCGTCTTGGCACGGACCTTCGGTTTGCCGTCCGCGCCGACAAACTCGACATGACGATCGAAGCGCGCACCCCTGGGCGCTTCGCTTACCCAGGTCCGGCCGGTAACCGTCTCACCTGGACCGGCGGCGCGCAGATAGTCGATCTCGTGACGGACCACCACCCAAACATAAGCGTCGCGATGCTCGGCCGGAGCCGCTACATTCCAGTGCGTCGTCGCCAAATCCTGAATCCATCGCACCCAGGCGGCATTGTTGACGTGGCCAAGCTCGTCAATGTCCTCGGCCTGAGCCGTGACCTGATTTTCGAAGGGGATCACTGGAGCTGAAGATTTCGCTGATCATCCC
>DAINCA010000113.1:0-6391 GCA_036732645.1 Allosphingosinicella sp. | reverse complement strand
ATTGGCGGCATCCGCGTCAGCAGCAAGCAGGGCGGCAAGTCGGGAAGCTGGGAACGCGGATGATCTCGTTCGACGAGGCGGTGAGCCTGGTACTGGACGCGGCCAGGCCGACGGTCAGCGAACCTGTCGCCATTGCCAAGGCCGCGGGCCGAGTATTGGCCGAACCGGTCGTCGCCATGATCGATTCACCGCCGGCCGATTGCTCGGCGATGGATGGCTATGCTGTCCGCGACTCCGACGTGCCCGGCCGGCTTCGAATCATCGGAGAGTCTTTCGCGGGCGCTGGCCATGAAGGCAGCCTCGAGCCGAACACCGCGATCCGGATCTTCACCGGTGCACCGGTTCCCGACGGCGCGGACAGGGTCGTCGTTCAGGAGGTGGTCGAGCGCGACGGTGACATGGCCGTCATCACCGAGACCCTCGGCAAGGCGCGCCACATTCGTCGCCGGGGAAGCGATTTCCACGTCGGAGATTTGCTCCTTCCCGCCGGGCGCAGGCTGGATCCGCGCGCCCTGGTGGCCGCCGCGGGCGCGGACCTGGCCGAAGTCGAGGTCTGGCGCAGGCCTTCGGTGACCATTCTTGGGACCGGCGACGAGCTCGCTCCGCCCGGGGAGGCGCGTCACCGCGCGGGCACCATCCCGGAAAGCGTGTCTTTCGGAGTCGCCGCATTGGTCGAGCAATATGGCGCGCTGAGCCTCGGTACCTGTCGCCTCGCCGACGATCTTCCTGCGATGGAAAAAGCCGCCGGTCGGGCGCTCGATCAATCAGACCTGGTGGTGGTGACCGGCGGCGCATCGGTCGGCGAGAAGGATTTCGCCAAGGCGATGTTCGAGCGACACGGTTTGCGACTGATCTTCGCGAAAGTCGCGATCAAGCCCGGCAAGCCCGTCTGGCTCGGCGAAGCCGGCGGCAAGCTGGTCATGGGACTACCGGGCAATCCGACTTCGGCGATGGTCACCGCGCGCTTGCTTCTGGCGCCACTGATCGCCGGTCTCTGCGGATCCCGCGGGGCTCTCAACTGGCGCAGGATCCGGCTTGCGGCCGCTCTGCCGGCCTGCGGCGACCGGGAGACGTTCCACCGGGCGCGACTGGAAGAGGCCGGAGCTGCATTGGTGTCCAATCCGGACTCGAGCGCTCAAAAGGCGCTCGCCGAGGCGGATCTCCTGATCCGGAGCCGACCGAACGATCCCGCCCGCGAGGCGGGAGAGGAGATCGAGGCGATCGACTTCTAGGCTTCGGTCCTTTTCGCCGCGGCCAGGCGAGTCTCCGCTTCGGCCAAATCCTCGGGAGTATTGACGTTGAAGAACGCGCCTTCCGGCCACTCGGCGGTCGCATAGCCGATCGTCTCTGCGAAGCCGATCAAAGATCGCCGCCCGGAGACCGCATAGTCCAGGAGCTTGTCGAGGGTATGGGTTCGCCAAAGGCCGCAGGCGGGATGGACTCGGCCACCGCTCGCCGCCAGCGCTGCATCATGATCCAGCAGGGCGGTCTGCAGGCGCTCCGGCATGTCTTCGGGTAGAAATGGCGTGTCGCAAGGAATGACGAGAACCATCGGGCGCCGAAGCCGAAGCGCCGAGGCGAGTCCACCAAGGGGACCTTCCATCCCAGTCGGATCGATCAGCAACGGAATACCCGGATCACCGACTTGCGCTTTGTCGCGTACGGCGACGGCGACCTCATCGCTCCAGCGCCGTGCGCGCTCGACCGCGTGGTCCAGCAACGTCCGGCCACCAAGCCGGCGCATGGCCTTGTCGCCACCCATTCTTTGCCCCTGCCCTCCGGCGAGAACGAGAACGGCCGGCCTCATGCGAAGACCAATTTCGCGCCGGCGATGACGAGAACGAGGCCCAGACCCTGGAGCAGGCGAGGCTTGGGGAGCCGGCTAGCACCGAGCCAGGTGCCGGCCAGAGCGCCGGCGGCCACCGCACCGATCAGCCAAAGAAGACCGGCAGGCAAGGCGCCGATGGCGGCGAAATTACCGGCAAGTCCCGCCAGCGAATTGAGGAAAATGAAGCCGGCGGCGACTCCCGACGTCCGCCGAGCATCCTCCCAGCCGAACAGGATGATCAGGGGCGACAGGAAGATCCCACCGCCGGTGCCCGTCAATCCTGCCAGCAGACCGAGGCCAGCGCCCATGGGCAGTGTCAGCGCCAATGGCGGCCCATGCGGTTCGCGCTCCGCAAGCCGCGCCGGCTGCCACATCAGTCTGATCGCTGCGGCCCATAAGAGGAGCCCCACCATCGGCCGGTATATATCAGGCGGAACCGGAATGGCGCCGCCAATGAAGGCCATGGGCGCGGCGGTGACGACGAAAGCCGCGAGGAGCCGCCAGTTGACCTGGCCGGCTTGTGCATATCGCCAGACGGCGATTCCGGCGACGACCAGGTTCAAGGCCAAGGCGGTCGGGCGCATCGCTTCCGGCGTTACCGCGAACAGGGCCATGATCGCCAGATAAGCCGACGCCCCGCCATGGCCGACCGTCGAATAGAGGGCCGCCGCGAGCCCCATCAACAGGGCGATCCAGACGATGGCAGACGAATCCATTTGAGGCAGATCACTTCCCCGCTTGAGCAACCCGCTACTTGGCGCGAAACGGCAATGAAAGCGACGAGATGATCAGAAGGCTCTTTAGCGGCGCGATCAGCGCGGTTGCGATCATCGCCGTCGCAGCGCCGGCTTGCGCGCAAGTGGCCGCAGCGGCTGAGCCGACGGACGAACTGGAGATCCAGCCGATCATGGATCTGCGTGCCCGCTTCGAGACGGTAGATCAGGGCGTGCTCGAAGCGGAGGCTTTGACCGTACGGCTAAGGGCGGGCGCGGAGGCGAAAATCGGTCACTTCGCGTTGCTTGCCGAAGCCGAAGCGAACGTCGCCTTGATCGACGATTATAATGCCTTTGCCTTCCCACTTCCGGGTGAAAGTCAAAGACGACCGCAATTTGCGGTCGTCCCGGACCCGGAGAATGTCGAGCTCAATCGCCTTCAACTCCAGTATCGCTCGCGGGATGGCACTTTCACCCTCGGCCGCCAGCGCATCAGCCTCGACGATCAACGCTGGGTCGGACCGGTAGGCTGGCGCCAGAACGAGCAGACGTTCGATGCGATCCGAGGCGAGGGTCGGATCGGGCCGCTGAGCCTGGACCTGACCTATGCGATCAGCCAGCGCACCGTCTTCGGCCAAGACGCCGGGCCGAGAACCGCCTTCGACGGGGATTTCCTTCTCGCCGGCGTGTCGACGACGCACGGTCCGATCCAGGGCAAGTTGTTCGCCTATCTGCTCGGTTATGACGAAGCCTTTCTCTTCGCCAATAGCAGCCAGACCTATGGCGGGATCGTCTCCGGCTCGCTCGCCATCGCGCCGGAGACCCGCCTCTCATTGCGAGCGAGCTACGCCCGCCAATCTGATCTGGGCGCCAATCCGTTCGATTATTCGGCCGATTACTGGGCTTTGGAAGCGGGCACGATGTTGTCCGGGTTTACGGTGGCGGCCGGCTGGGAACAGCTCGGAAGCGACAACAACCGGGCCGTGCAGACGCCGTTGGCGACGCTTCACAAGTTCAACGGCTGGGCCGATGTCTTTCTGACGACTCCGCCGGCGGGGCTGGAGGATTCCTATCTCTCGATCGGACGAAATTTCGGCCGTCGGGGCCCGCTGGAGGCGATCACCGCACAACTCGCCTTCCACCAGTTCGACAGTGCGCTAGGCGACGTTGAATATGGAACGGAATGGGATGCCTCTGTCGGCTTCGGGATCGGACGCTTCCGGATCCTCGCCAAATATGCGGATTACCGGGCCGTGGGCTTTGGGACCGACACCCGCAAGTTCTGGCTACAGGCGGAGTGGAGCCTTTAGCGAGGTCCTAATCGGCGTCCTCGCCCTCGGCTCGCCTGGCAAGACCAGGGCGGTCGATCACTTCCACTCGATCCAAAGCGTCGAGACGGATGATTCGCTTGCTCTTCAGCAAGGCTAGCACCCGGCTCACGGTTTCCTTGGTGAGGCCGAGATAATCGGCGATATCCAGCCGGCTCATCGGCAGCTCGATCATCCGACTTTGTTGCCCATTGGTCTTTTCAGCCCGTTGCAATAGTCCAAGAAAAAAGCTGGCAAGCCGTTCGACGGCGGTCTTGCGCCCGAGCAACACCATCTGGGCCTGGGCCGCGGCCAGTTCGTGCGCGGCGATCCGATAAAGCTCGTGCTCGAGCTCGGAGTGAGAGTCGACGAACTCGCCGAACCGGTTGCGCGGGAACCAGCACAATTTGCTGTCGGTCATCGCTTCGGCGGTGAAAGCATGCTCATCGTCCACCGATATTCCCAGGAAATCTCCGGGGAACATGAAGCCGGTCACCTGGCGGCGCCCGTCGGGCAGCAGTTTGTAGAGCTTGAGCGCTCCGCGTGTCAGGGTGAACACCCTCGTCGCGGGATCGCCTTCGTGAAACAAGGGCTGGCCCGAGCGCAGGTTCAGATTCCAGCCGAGGCGGCGCATCGTCGCGAGGTCGTCGCACTCCAGGACCCGGCACATCGCCAGGGATCTCACTTCGCAACCGAAACAGGGATGCCCCAAAGGCAGCTCCTCGGTCTGTCGGACGGCGGTTGCCAGCATGATCTGCGCTTCCCCACTGATGATCTGGGTCAATCGCTAAGATGATCTGGCTCAATGCGGAATAAGGACAGTCCCTTAGTCTCGAAGGTGGCGAAATGACGGGAGAGCGCGCGCGAATGTCCCAATTCACGGTCATCCATCTCCAGCGAGACAGGCTCGACGAAGCTCTGCCTTTGGTGCGCATGGCGGCCCCCACCGCCACCGCGGACCAATGGCGAAAGTTTGTCGGCTGGCTCGGCCGGAATGATGGCGGCGTGCTCGCGGCCTTTGCCGGCGACGGTCGCCCGCATGGCATCGCCGCATTCCGGACCGAGGAGAGCCTGAGCCTCGGCCGAGCGCTCCATGTCGAGCCCATGGTGACGTTCGAGCTCAGCCGATCGGCCCCGGTGCGGACGGCCTTGTGCCAGGCGCTGGAGCTGCTTGCGGTCGCGAGAAAGTGCGACAATCTGGTGATCGTGACGGGCAGCCGGGGCTATGTTAATCCCCATTGCCAGAAGGCCGCGGGCTGGGCGGACCTTGGGTTGAACATCACCTCGGTCGCGCTCACCAAGCCGCTGGAACCAATGGCGGCACAGGGTCCGCTACTTTCCCTCTGCAAATAAGCCGACGACCGCCCGGCGGTGAATCGAGAGCGTCATCGTGCGCACAAACGAAGCCCCGGCCGGAGTGGGGTTCGGGCCGGGGCTCAAATGTCGCCAAAGGGGGTTCAGGCCTGAAGCGTCGAGAGCGGCTTGGGCGCGGGGGCTTTTGCCGCGCCGCAGCGTCTCCATGCCTCTGATGCCAGAGGCGACGGCAAGCGTTTTGACTCAGATCATTTGTGCAGCACTTTTAGCCGCCGGTGACGCTCATGTGCCGAGCCACGGCCGGCGCGGCGGCGGTGGCGATTTTGAAGTCATGGCCTTTCGGCTTACCGGCCAGTAACCGGTCCAGCGCCTCGTCGACCGAAAAGCGCCCGCCGGCCCGGATCAAATCCCTGAGCTCGACCTTCTGATCATGCCCGAGGCAGCCATAGACCGTTCCGGTTGCGGCGACCCTGATCCGGTTGCAGCCTTCGCAGAAATTGCCGGACAAGGGCGTGATGAGCCCGAGGCGCACCGGCAGCCCGTCGACGTCATAATAACGTGCCGGGCCGCCTGTTCTGCGAAGTGACGGCGTCAGCCCATATTTTTCGTCGAGCCGCCGTCTGACCTCGCTGAGAGGCAGATAATGCCGGGACCGATCCTCTTCGACTTCGCCGAGCGGCATCGTTTCGATGAGGCTGAGGTCGTGGCCTTCAGCCGCGCACCACAACATCATGTCCTCGATCTCGTCCTCGTTGATCCCGCGAAGCGCGACCATGTTGATCTTGACCGAAAGGCCTGCCGACCAGGCCGCCGATATGCCCTCGAGCACTTGCGACAGATCGCCGCGGCGGGTGATATGGCGAAAGCGATCCGGCCGACGGCTGTCTAGGCTGACGTTGATGCGCCGGACCCCGGCCGATCGAAGTCCTTCGGCATATCGGGCGAGTTGGGTACCGTTGGTGGTCAGTGTGAGCTCTTCCAGCCCCTCGCCGATCCGGCTTCCCAGCTTGGACACGAGACTCATCACGCCGCGGCGCACCAGGGGTTCGCCGCCAGTCAGGCGGATCCGGGTTACGCCGCGGGCGATGAAGATGTCGGCAAGAGTCGCCAGTTCCTCCAGCGTCAATATCTCCGACTTGGGCAGGAACTGCATCTTCTCCGCCATGCAGTAACGGCACCGCAGGTCGCAGCGGTCGGTGACGGACAGTCTTACGTAGCTGATGCGGCGA
>DAINCA010000112.1:0-6407 GCA_036732645.1 Allosphingosinicella sp. | reverse complement strand
GGGTCGAACAGCAAGGTCAAGGCTCGCTCGCGGTCGGTACAGACCTCCACCGTTTCGACGTCCCTGACCTCGCGCTGGTCGGCCACCGCAGAAATCGGCCTTTTGTCCGGGTCGAGGACTCGGAAGCTGATCTTCAGGTCCTCGGCAATCAGCGCTCCACGCCACCGTCGCGGTCGGAACGGGCTGATCGGGGTCAGGGCGACCAGTTTGGAATTGAGCGGCAGGATCGGCCCATTTGCGGAAAGATTGTACGCCGTCGATCCGGCCGGAGTGGCGACAAGCACCCCGTCACAGATGAGCTCGGGCAGGACGACACGGCCGTTGACCGAGACTTCGATCCAGGCCGTCTGACGCGTCTCTCTCAGCAGCGAAACCTCGTTGATGGCATGAATCACCGCCGTCTCGCCGCGGAGCCGTCGCGCCTTCATCTCTAGGGGAGCGATCGAGAAAGCCTTGGCACGTTCGACCCGTTCGGTCAGCGCGTCGATCCGCCATTCGTTCATGAGAAAGCCGACCGTGCCTCGGTTCATTCCGAACACCGGGCAGATCCGGCCCTTGGCGAGCATCTTGTGAAGGGTGTGGAGCATGAAACCGTCGCCACCCAGAGCGATGATCAGCTCGGCCTTGGCGGTCGACGTGAAGTCGTAGCGTTCCCGAAGCATCGCTGCCGCCGCCTGGGCCGCTTCGGCGTTGGAGGCGACCAGCGCCATTGGCTTTCGACCGGGCTGAGCCATGCCACTTGGTAGGGTCTGAGGTCAGGGTCCGCAATGGCCGGAATATCGCCGCCGGGATGGGCGCTGCCGAAGGCGATTGGCGTCGGCTCGGCCGCGGGCTAGACCCACTTGTGGCCACCGCGCTTTTCATCCTGTCCTTTCGTCATCGCGACGAGCTCAGCCGGTTGGCGGAAGCAGCGGGATGGCAGCCGATCGCGGCCCGTCGCGCCGACAATGTCGAGGCGCGTTTCGTCGCTTCCGGCGCGGCCGTCGCGGTCATCGATGCGCGAGGCGCTCTGGCTGAAGGCGAGGCAGCGGCGCGAGCCGTCGCGGAAGCGGTCGAGGCCAACCAGTCAGCCTTGCTCGTGTTGCTGTCGCGGACCGATGCCGGGGCACTGGACCGTTTTCACCAGATCGGCGCCACCCATTTCCTCGTCAGCCCCTTCACCGAAGGTCAGTTGCTCCACGCCATTCGTTTCGCGCAGCGCCATTCGGAGCGGGTGAGCGGAGGCCTTCGCGGGTCCCGAAGAAGCAGCGAAGAGGGAGGAGACGGCACGTCCTGGCGTTGGCGGCCTGGATCGCGGACGGTCGAGCTCAGCCCCGCTCTGGCCCGACAGGCCGGACTAAGCGAAGAAGACAAGCGCCGCATCGACTTGATGGAGCTGTTCAGAAAACTCGATCCCGAGGGGCGCAAGGCGGCCCGGGGCGCGATTGGACGGATCATCGCAACCGGCGAGGCAACGGCTTTCGCCCATGGCCATCGGGGCCGCGCCGGTGGCCGAATCGCCCACCATGTGAGGCTGCATCCGGAGGGAGAGATACTGGGGCGGGCGGAAATGATCGGAGACGAGGACGGACGGGCAGCCGTCGGACGCGATCCGCTCACCGGCCTTCGCGACGCCTCTGCCGCTCGTTCGTGGATCGCGGCACGATTTGCCGAAAGCTCCGCCGAGCCGGTGATCGCTCTCCTGGTCTCGGTCAGCCGCTATGATCACATCAACGCGGCCTTTGGCCGGGCTGCTGGCGACGAAGTGCTTCAGGCGGTCGGCCGCCGGATCGAGCGACTTGTCGAGCCTGATGGCCGGACCCGGCTGATTGCCCGCCTGGCCGGGGCGGAGTTCGCTGTTCTGCTCTCGGGTCAGTCTACTTTGGCGGATGCGCGACTCCTCGCAGACGAACTGGTCAGCGCGGTCAGTCGACCGTTCATGGCTGGGGATCATGTCATCACGCTCGGCAGCCGGGCCGGCGCCGCGTCGTCGCGGGCGGGAGACGAGCCGGCGATGCTGATCCGCCGTGCGAGCATTGCCCTTGCCGAAGCGAAATCGGGGGAGGGCGCCCCGGTGCGTATCCTCGAGGAAGACGGCGAGAAGGCGACGGCGCGGAGCGACCGGCTCGAGGTCGACCTTCGCCGTGCCCTCGATCAGGACGAGATCGAAATCCGGTTTCAGCCCCAGGTTTCGGTGACGAGCGGCGAGATTGTCGGCGTGGAGGCGCTCGCACGCTGGGGCCACGGGCAATTCGGCGAACTCGGGGCGAACACCTTGTTCCTCGTCGCCGAACGCTCCGATTATGTTGGGCAGCTATCGGACCATGTGCAACGCAAGGCGGTCACGATTGCGGCGCAGTGGCCGGAAACGCTTGCCGGATTGCGCCTGGCGGTGAACATCACCGCCGCCGATATTGCGCGTCCCGGCTTCGGCGATCAGTTCGTCGCCTTGGTTCGGGAAAGCGGCTTCGAGGCGGAGCGGGTCACGGTCGAGGTGACGGAAAGCGGCCTCATCGAGGATCTGGGGGGCGCCGCTGCCTTGCTGGCCAGTCTGCGCGGTGCCGGATTCAGAGTGGCGATCGACGATTTCGGCACCGGATATTCCAGCCTTGCCTATCTGAAGGCGCTGCCGCTCGATTACCTCAAGATCGACAAGAGGCTGAGCGAGGACATTACCGGCTCGGCGCGCGACCGGATCGTCGTCCGTGGAGTGATAGACATGGCCCGGTCGCTTGGCCTCGACGTCATCGCCGAAGGCGTGGAAACGGCCGAGCAGCTCGCCTTGCTCGCTGAAGAGGGCTGCACGCTCTATCAAGGATTTCTTTGCTCGCCGCCGGTCGCAGCGACTGAATTGGCGACATTATTAAAGGAATGGCGCGGACCGGCCTGAACGTTTCGGCGGGGCTACTGACGATTCCGAGGAAATGATCTATTTAGGGTCGATGCCTCGCCTGAGAATTCCGATACCGAGTTTCCCGCCGAGGCCTCCGTTCAGTGCGACCATTCTCGCGGCGCTCATGGCGGCCGGGCGGCGGCGCAAGCCGAAAGACAAGGATAAAGGCGGAGTGCCGGTCGAACCGGATCGGCCGCGCAATCTCAGTGGCGGAGCAGCAGCCGAACTCGAGTTCGACGATTAGCCCTGTGCCCGCTTCGACAAAACGCTAACGCCTGCCGGTCCTGATGACCGTCGAGGCAAAGCGGGAAGGCTGATTGTCGAGTCGCGATTCGACCGGCAGCAGCCTGACCCTGCGGTTGGCGAAATCGATCGAAACGCGTCCGAACAGCCGGAGCGCGTCCATGCCCAGCAGGATAGCCGGGCGCCGGTCGAGACCGAGGTGGCTGAACAGCTGGAAGTCGGCGAAGGCGATCGGCATGTCGTTGAGATGGAGGCCGCCCAGGCGAAGCCGCCTTGTAACCGCATATTCGGCCGCCACCCGGTCCCCCGTAACCCCGATCAGGTCCATTACCCCAATCGCACCAAGCCGGCCCCGGGCCTCGAGTCGGCGGCGCAATTCCATGTTGCCGACGGTTTGCTGGGAGCCGGTGTCGACGATCACCCGGACCCGCTGTCCGTCGACCGTCGCGTCGGTGAGGATGAGTCGGCCAAGCCGTGTCCGTCCGGTTATGACGATCGTGTCCCGCGGCCAGTTGTCGTCGTCGATATGGGAGGCGGAAAGGGTCAGTTCCTGGCGCTGGAAATCGAAATCGACCCGCTGCGAGCGCAGGCTGTCGACTCCGAGCATTCCCATTGCCCCCATGTGGGCGCGCTCGAGCGCCGGAGCGCGGATATCGTTGAGCGTTCGGCGGCCGACCCGCATGCTGTCGATCTGAACGCTAGGGACACGGCGGACGTTGGCCACCGTCGCCAAAGTGACATCCCCGAGGGAAGGAAGGGCGAGAGCTTCGGCGAGCTCACGCGAAACCACCGTCCGCTCCGCCCCGGTATCGACGATGAAGGGGAAAGGGCCGCTTCCATCAATGTCGACGGAGACCGTCATCCGCCGAGTCGCGTCACTGGTGAAACCGAGCGTCTCGCTCGAATCTGCGGGAGCGCCGGCCGCAGGCGCCTGCTCCTGGCTCGGGACCTGGGCGGAGGCGTAGCCGCCCGCCAAAGCGGCGGCGGCGACGAAGGCAATCAGGCGTCTCATGGGCTTATCCAATCGGATCGGCAGTGCGGCAATGTACCGTATCTGCTCCCATTGGCCTAACGATAGCCTCTCCGGTTCGACCAGAAGGCCGATTTCTTCGACCGCGCGCCTTCGCGCGCCTAGCTGATGATCTTGCCGAGCCCTTTCGCAAGCTGCATGGCGCCGTTCAGCCGCGAGGCCGGATCGGGCCAGCTGCGCGTGATCACCAGCTTGTTGTCCGGCCGAAGCCGCGCCGTTCCCTTGAGCCGCTCGACATAAGCCAGCAGGCCCGGCAAATCCGGGAAGCTGTCGTTGTGGAAGTGAACGAGCGCCCCCTTCGGCCCGACATCCAGCTTCGCCACCTGAGCCCGCCGGCAGTTGAGCTTGATGGCGATGACCTTGAGAAGGTTTTCGGTCTCCTCGGGAAGCTTGCCGAACCGATCGATCAGCTCGGCGGCGAAGGATTCGATCTCCTCGGCCGTCTCGAACTCGTTCATCCGCCGGTAGAGTCCCATCCTCAGGTCGAGATCGGGGACATATTCGTCGGGGATCATGATCGGCGCGTCGACGCTGATCTGCGGCGAGAACTGGTCGCGGCTTGGCTCGATCCCACCTGACTTCGCCTCCAGGATCGCTTCCTCGAGCATCGACTGGTAAAGCTCGAAACCCACTTCCTTGATGTGGCCCGATTGTTCGTCGCCGAGCAGATTGCCCGCCCCCCGAATATCGAGATCGTGAGTCGCCAGTTCAAATCCCGCGCCGAGATTCTCGAGCCCGGCCAGAACTTTGAGCCTCTTGTCGGCGGTCTCCGTGATGAGACGGTCGCCGGGCGTCGTGAAATAGGCATAAGCCCGTATCTTGGCTCGGCCGACGCGGCCCCGTAGCTGGTAGAGCTGGGCGAGGCCGAATCGGTCGGCACGATGGACGATGAGGGTATTGGCGCTCGGAATATCGAGGCCGCTTTCGACGATCGTCGTCGAGAGCAGGACTTCATAGCGGCGGTCATAGAAAGCGGACATCCGCTCCTCGACCTCGGTCGGCGACATCTGGCCGTGCGCGACGACGAAGCGCACTTCCGGCACCTCCTCGCGAAGGAATTGCTCGATGTCGGGGAGATCGGCGATCCGCGGAACGACGAAGAAGCTCTGGCCGCCCCGATAATGCTCGCGCAGCAAGGCCTCGCGCAGCACCACCGGATCCCAGGGCATGATATAGGTCCGGACGGCGAGACGGTCGACCGGAGGCGTCTGGATCACCGACAACTCGCGAAGGCCAGACATCGCCATCTGCAGGGTCCGCGGGATCGGCGTGGCCGTCAGGGTCAGGACATGGACGTCCGCGCGAAGCGACTTCAGCCGCTCCTTGTGGGTCACTCCGAAGCGTTGCTCTTCGTCGACGATCACCAGGCCCAGATTCTTGAACTCGACGCTCTTGGCGAGGATGGCGTGAGTGCCGATGACGATGTCGATCTTGCCGGCCTTGAGCTGCTCGCGGGTTTCCTTCGCCTCCTTTGGCGGGACCAGCCGGGAGAGGCGCCCAAGCTCGATCGGGAAGCCCTGGAACCGCTCCTTGAAGTTCTGGAAATGCTGGCGGGCAAGCAAGGTGGTCGGCGCGATCAATGCGACCTGGAGCCCGGCCATGGCGGCGATGAAGGCAGCCCGAAGCGCGACCTCCGTCTTGCCGAAGCCGACGTCGCCGCACACGAGGCGGTCCATCGGCTTGCCGACGCCGAGATCGCCGATGACGTCTGCGATGGCGCGATCCTGATCCTCGGTTTCCTCGAACGGAAAGCGATCCGCGAAAGCGGCATAGCCGGTGTCCGGCTCGGCAACCGTGCCGGGACGCAAGGCACGCTCGGCCGCCGTCTTGATGAGCTCACCGGCGATCTCGCGGATCCGCTCCTTCATTCGCGACTTGCGCCGCTGCCAGGCCTCGCCGCCAAGCCGGTCGAGTGTGACGCCTTCGCTTTCGCTGCCGTAACGGGTCAGGATGTCGATATTCTCGACCGGAACGTAGAGCTTGTCGCCGCCGGCATATTCCAGGGCGACGCAATCATGGGGCGCCTTCTGGACCGGGATCTGGGTCAGTCCGTCGTAGCGGCCGATGCCGTGATCGGCATGGACGACAAGATCGCCGGGAGTGAGCGTGGCCAGCTCGCTCATGAAGGCTTCGGCACTCTTCTTGCGCTTGCGCCGCCGGACCAGGCGATCGCCCAGCATGTCCTGCTCGGTCAGCAGAGCAACGTCTGCGGTGGCGAAGCCATGATCCAGCTGGATGACGGCAAGCGCCACCTGACCCTTC
>DAINCA010000111.1:0-6491 GCA_036732645.1 Allosphingosinicella sp. | reverse complement strand
ATTTCGCCAAGACCAACGATCGTCTCGAGATCGTCGGCGGGGCGATGGGCGACACGGTGCTCAACGCCGACGGAATCAAGGCGCTCGCCGCTCTGCCGTCGCTCGACGAGCTTCGCGCCACGATCGTGGGCCTCATCCAGGCTCCCGCGAGCAAGATCGCTCGCACGATCAACGAGCCGGGGGCCCAGCTGGCCCGCGTCTTCGGTGCCTATGCGGCCAAGGACGCCGCCTGACCTTTTGCTTGAACTGAACCTCAGGGCGCGAATGCCCGATTGAACCAATTGGAGAATGAAAATGGCAGACATCAATACCCTCGTCGATCAGCTGAGCGAGCTGACCGTCCTTGAAGCCGCCGATCTCGCCAAGCTTCTCGAAGAGAAGTGGGGCGTTTCGGCCGCCGCCGCGGTTGCGGCCGCTCCGGCCGCCGGTGGCGGCGCCGCTGCTCCGGCTGCCGAAGAGCAGACCGAGTTCGACGTCATCCTCACCGGCGACGGCGGCAAGAAGATCAACGTGATCAAGGAAGTCCGCGCCATCACCCAGCTCGGCCTCGGCGAAGCCAAGGCGCTGGTCGAAGGCGCTCCGAAGCCGATCAAGGAAGGCGTCTCCAAGGCCGAAGCCGAAGAGATCAAGAAGAAGATCGAGGAAGCCGGCGGTACCGTCGAGCTGAAGTAATCGGTCTCACTCTCGATTCTTCGTGACGATTAAAGAAGGGCGGCTCCATCGGGGCCGCCCTTTTCCTTTGGGCTCAGCGGCGCCCGCGATGGCGGATGTTGGCTGGGCGGCCGCGCTTGCCCTGAACGTGCTTGCGCTCACGGCCCGGTTCGCGCCGGCCCTCGCGCTTCGGCCCGGAGCGGCCCGCTGACGCCGACGAATTGGGAAGTTCGAAACGAAGACCGCCGCTGACCGGATTGGCCTCCGCCAGGCGCAGGGTGAGCCGCTGCCCGAGGCTATATTGCTCGCCACTGTCGTCGCCGGTCAGACTGTGACTGGCTTCGTCGTAACGAAAATAATCGTGGCTCATCGTCGCGACCGGGACCAGGCCGTCGCCGCCGAACTCCTGGACCGTCGCGAAGAAGCCGAAGAGCTGAACGCCGGTGATCCGGCATTTGACGAGCTGCCCGACCTGGTCGGCGAGGAAGGCGGCGACATAGCGGTCGAGCGTCTCGCGTTCCGCCTCCATTGCTCGCCGTTCGAGGTTCGAGATGAGCTCGCCCGTCACCTCCATCGCTTCCGCTTCGGTATCGCTGAGCCCGCCTTCGCCGAGCCTATAGGCCCGGACCAGGGAGCGATGCACGACGAGGTCGGCATAGCGGCGGATCGGGCTGGTGAAGTGGGCGTAAGAGCCCAAAGCGAGTCCGAAATGGCCGTGATTGTCAGGACCGTAATAAGCCTGGGTCTGGGTTCGAAGGATCTGTTCCATGACCTGAGGTCTGAAATCGGCTTCCCCGACCCGCTCGATTATGTGGTTGAAGGTTCCGGGCCTCACCACCTGGCCAAGCGCGAACTCGATCCCGAACGTCTTCAGATAATCCTTGAGGGCGACCAGTTTCTCGCGGCCCGGCGGCTCGTGCACTCGGTACATGACCGGCGCCTTCTTCGCCTCGAGCGCCTTGGCTGCGGCAACGTTGGCCGCGATCATATAATCTTCGACCAACTTGTGGGCGTCGAGGCGCTCGCGCGGCGCGACCGAAGTGATCCGCCCTTTTTCGTCGAGCATCACCCTGCGTTCCGGCAAATCCAGCTCCAGCGGCGCGCGTTTCTCGCGCGCCTCGTACATAGCCCGCCAACACGCCCAGAGCGGCTTCAAGGTGCCCTCGACCAGCTCCGGCACCACTGGCGGCGGCTCGACCGCCTCGATCTCCGGCATCGCGCAGGTGGGCGAAGCGACCTCGATCCGCTGCTGGCCGGCGGTGGCGTCGATCGCGGCCTGCGCGTCCTCATAAGCGATGTTGGCGGCGATCCGGACCCGGGCGCGGCTGAACCGCCATGATTTGAGCTGTCCGTCCCTCGCCACCTGCAGATGGCAGACCAGGGCGGCGCGATCCTCCCCTTGCTTCAGCGAGCAGATGTCGGCCGAGAGAGTCTCCGGCAGCATCGGCACGACGCGGTCCGGGAAATAGACGCTGTTGCCGCGCTTGCGCGCTTCCTTGTCGAGGGCGCTGTGGGGGCGGACGTAGAATGAGACGTCGGCAATGGCGACGATCACCTTCCAGCCGCCGGCATTGGCGGGATCCTCGTCCTCCGCTGCCCAGATCGCGTCGTCATGATCGCGCGCGTCGGCCGGGTCGATGGCGACGATCGGGATGTGAGACAGATCCTCACGTTCGCCTAGATCCTGTTTCGCGACTCGCTCGGCTTCTTCGATGACGTTGTCGCCGAACTTGTGGGGGATGTTGTGCTTGTGGATCGCGATCAGGCTGAAGCTTCGCGGCGCGAAGGGGTCGCCGAGGATTGTGTCGACCCGCGCCGACAGACGCGGCGGCCGGCCGGTCTTCTCCGCCAGCACGAGATCCCCGGTCCGGGCCTCGCCAAGGTCGGAGATGGGCAGCTCGCGTCTTTCCTTCTTCTCGACCGGCCGGAGCCAATGGTTCGTCCCCTCCTGATGAACGACTCCGAGGACGAGCTCGCTACCCTTCATCAGCTTCTTCATCGGATGGGCGATCCACCCGTCGCGCCCGTCCTCCGTCCGGGACAATATCCGGTCACCCACTCCAAGCGCAGCGCCGCCGCCCTTGCGTTCCATCACCCGCAATTTCGGCGGCGAACCTTCCGCTTCCCAGCGTTCCGGAGTCGCCCAGGCGCGACCGGCTTCGTCGACGTCGATCACTCGAAGCACCGTCACCTTGGGGACGCCGCCCATTTTGTGGAAGGCGCGGCCAGGCGCTGAATCGATCAGGCCTTCGTCGCCCATGTCGCGAAGCAACTGCTTGAGCGCGATCTTGTCCGCGCCCTTCAGGTTGAATGCCCGGGCAATCTCCCTTTTTCCGGCCGGGTCTTCCGACGTTTCGATGAATTCGAGGATCTGCTCGCGGCTCGGGAGGCCGCCTTTGACCGGTCTTTTGCTCATTCGCTCCTACTGCTGGGCGGGTGGGGGTGTGTAGGGCCGGAACGCACCACCCGGCACGGCGGATGCAACCGGGCTTTCCGAACCGTCGGCGGCGACCGAGGAAACCCCGAAGACCCAATCGTCCACGCGGATGCCCTTCAGGACGAGACCATGACCTACCGCTCGCGTCGGCGCGTCGGGCTCGTCACGCGGTGCTTGGGCGGCCGCGGGCTCGGCCGTCGGAGTCACCCGTTGACTGTGCTGCCATTGGCTCGCGTCGGTTCGGCGCCAACGGACGACATAAGCGGCGGCGCCCGGAACGGGGGCCCAGCTGATATTCGTATCCGTCGAAACCGCGCCTTCCGCGACAGGCGCTGGCGGCATCGGTGCCCGCGCCAGTGAAGCGAGCGCCGCCACGTTCAGGGCCGTCACCCGCCGCAGATAGGGGAAATCCATCTTGTCGATCGTGTCGCCGTAAACGATACCGTTCTCCGTACGCAGATCCTGGTGCTGCCAGTTATAATTCTCGACCGCGACCGAGAGGCGCACGGCCGGAAAACCGGCGTTGAGGAATTCGGTATGATCGCCGCCGCGGCCGAAGCGGTCATTACGCCAGATCTGGCGGACGTCGAGGCCGAGACCCAGCTCGCTGGCAAGGTCGGCAAGATATCGCGACAGATTGCGCGACGGAGAATCATTCTCTCCGCCCTGGCTGCGCACCAGCGGCCGCAGCGCGTCACCCCCCTGCCAGCGCAATCCTTCGGAAAAGACGCGGACATTGTCGTCGTCGCAAACCCCGTCCGACCCGCAACTATTGCCGATGATGTCATTGTTGAGGTTGGCGACGACCTCCCAGCCCTGAGCCCGGGCATAGTCAGCGAGGATTCGGCCGCCGATCAGGCCCTGCTCCTCTCCCGACAAGGCGGCATAGACGATCGTCGCCGGAAACCGATGCCTCGAGAGTATCCGCGCCGCCTCGATTACCGCTGCCGTCCCCGAGCCATCGTCATTGGCTCCGGGCGCATCGGCGGTGACGTTCATGACGTCGCTTACCCGGCTATCGATATGACCGGTGATGATGACGACCTGGTTGGGACGTTCGGTGCCGCGCTGGATCGCGACCACATTCTCGACGAGGGTGGGACTGGGAATCCGTCGCCCCGTCACCGTATCACCTGTGCGTACGACTTCGAGACAGCCGCCGCAGGCCCGGGCGTAACGGCGAAACTCCCCTTCGGTCCAATTGAGCGCAGCGCCGATGCCTCGGGTCGGGTGGTCGCGGTCCGACAAGGTGTGACGCGTGCCGAAACTCACCAGACGCTCGACGTGGGACTTGAGCGATTGTTCTGACACCTGGCCGGCGATGACGTTGAGCGTCGCGGGCTGCGGTGGCGTCCGTCCGCTTCGCTGGGCATGAGCGGTGCAGGCGACCGAGGTGGCCGCGACGGCGATCAGGAGCAGGTTCTTCATGCCTTGCCTCTGCTCCCGAGCGCCCGGAGTCGCAAGAGCAGACGGCGCCTTTCCCGCGGCCGCGGTGGACCTCGCCAAGGGATCGCTAGTGCGGATGACAGCGAATGCGAAACCAGGCTTACTTGCATGTTGGCAAAGGCCGTGTAGTTCCGCCGATGCCAATGGCCGACCTGTTGCCCTTCCTGGAAATGATGGAGAACCGCTGGATGCGGGCGTGGGTCGGCCGCGACTCCCGAACCCTGAAGGCCCTCACCTCACGCAAGTTCAGGCTCCTCATCGGATCGGAGCCGTGCGTCATCCTCGACGCTGCGAGCCTGATGGAAGCCGCCTCCAGCCGCTTCATTTGTACTTCCTACCGGTTCGGCGACAGCATCTACGCCCGCCATCTCGGGTCGGTGGCGGTCTTCGCGACCCATATCGACCTGCAGACTACTCTCGACGGGCGCGACTGGTCGGGCCGGTTCTGGATCACCGACCTGTGGCGCAAGACCAGGGTCCGGCGAAACTGGCAGATGGTCGAGCGGGTACTCTCGAGGCCGGAGGAAGCCCCGCAGGTCCCCGCCGCCATCCGTTCGCTTCAACTCTGGCGCTGAGCCCCGACCATGACTTCCTGCTCGATGGTGCCGAAGATCGAATGGCCATGGGCGTCCTCCATGCCGATTCGCACCCGGTCCCCGTGCTTGAGGAACGGCGTCGCCGCCGCTCCGTCGAGGATCGTCTCGACGGTACGCACCTCGGCGATGCAGCTATAGCCGCGGCCGCCGCGGTCGACCGGCTTGCCCGGTCCGCCGTCGGGGTCGCGATTGGAGACGGTTCCGGAGCCGATGATCGATCCTGCGCCCAGATTGCGCGTCCTGGCGAGGTGGGCGATCAGGGTTCCGAAGTCGAACGTCATGTCCTCGCCGGCATCGGCGCGGCCGAACGGCTGGTCATTCAAATCGACCTTGAGAGTGCCGCTCAACTTTCCCTCCCGCCAGGCTTCGCCGAGTTCGTCCGGGGTGACCAGCACCGGCGACAAGGCCGAAGCCGGCTTCGACTGGAGAAAGCCGAAGCCCTTCGCCAGTTCGGCGGGAATGAGATTGCGAAGCGAGACATCGTTCACGAGACCGATCAGCTTCACATGATCCAGTGCCGCTTCGCGAGAGATCCCGCGCGGGACGTCATCGGTCACGACGACGATTTCCGCTTCGAGATCGCAGCCCCAGCCTTCGTCGCCGAGCGGAATGGGGTCGCGCGGCCCGAGCATCTCGTCGGAAGCGCCCTGGTACATCAAGGGATCGGTCCAGAAGCTCTCCGGCATTTCGGCGCCCCTGGCCTTCCGGACCAATTCGACATGGTTCACGTAGGCCGAGCCATCCGCCCATTGAAACGCCCGGGGCAGAGGTGCCGCCGCCTGGCGCTCGTGAAAACGTTCCCTGGGAATCACATTGTGGTCGAGGTCCGTCGCGAGCAGTCGCAACTGCGGCTCGATCCTCTCCCAATCATCCAAGGCGGCCTGGAGAGTCGGCGCGATGTGCCCGGCATCGGCATACCAGGCGAGATCGTGGCTGACGACGACCAGCCGTCCATCCCGGCCTGACTTGAGCGAACCCAGTTTCATTCTTGCTCCTCTCGGTTGTCCGCAACTGGCATTTGCCGCGAGGCTTGGCTAGGGGGTGATCGATCCTCTCAATATTGATGCTCGAGGCAGTCTTATGCGTAATATCGATCATTTCATCGGCGGCGCCGCGATCTCCTCCGGCGAGCGCCAGGGCGACGTTTTCGACCCCAATAATGGCGGCGTTCAGGCCCGCGTGCGCCTCGGCGGCGCGGCCGATCTCGAGCAAGCGGTCGCTGCCGCCCGCAACGCCTTTCCGGACTGGGCCGCCACCAATCCGCAGCGCCGCGCCCGGGTGATGTTCAAGTTCAAGGAACTGGTCGAGAAGAACATAGAGGACCTCGCTCTCCTTCTCGACTCGGATCTTGGCAAGGTCGT
>DAINCA010000110.1:1274-6513 GCA_036732645.1 Allosphingosinicella sp. | reverse complement strand
ATCAATCGGGGGCGTGGCAATAAGGTTCGGGCGATGAGGACCCGGCTGCGTTCCCCGGTCGACAGGGTATCGATCCGCCTGTCCAGCAATGTCTCGAGCTCCAGCTCGGGCAGCGGCCGCGGTTCGCCCGCGAGCGCGATCAGGTCACCCGCCAGCAAGGGCCAGGAAACGTCTCGGGACGCCGGCAGGTAGGTCATGAATTTCGGCCTCAGCGCCGGCCCGAGGCGGCGCGGGTCGACACCGTCCAGATCAACTTTGCCCGACGGTGAGCCAATGCCGGCCAAAGCGTGGAGAAGGCTCGTCTTGCCGCTTCCGTTCGGACCGACCAGGCAGAGCAATTCGCCTTCTCCGATCGCAAGCGAAACGTCGAAGAGCCGGCCGGGCAGACCGAGACCCGAAGCGGTTAGCCTCATCTGCTCAGTCTCCAGCGCATGTGCGCCACAAGCCAGAGGAAGAAGGGCGCACCGATCAAAGCCGTGACGACGCCGATCGGCAATGTCCTGCCGAACGGCGCCGTTCTAACGAGGAGGTCGGCGGCGATGAGCAGGATCGCGCCGATCCCGGCGGCCGGCAGGATCGCGCGACCCGGATGGCCGCGGCTCAGATGCCGGGCGAAGATCGGGGCGACCAGGCCGACGAAGCCGATGGCGCCGCAGATCGCGACGCAGGCGCCGACTCCGAGCGCGGTCAGGCAGACGACCTCGAGCCTCAACCGGAAGACGTCGTGCCCCAGCGAGGTCGCCACTTCCTCGCCCAAAGCGAGGCTGTCGAGCGGCCGGACGAGGCGGAGCAGGAGCAGGAGCGTGACCAAAGCCGGCACTCCGGCGAAGGCGGCCTGCGCGAGACTTCGATCGACCAGGGATCCCATCAGCCAGTCATAAGCGTCGTAAAAGGCGAAGGGCGATGGGGCCAAGGCGAGTGCGAGTGTGGTGAGCGCGCCCGCCAGTGCGCTGATCGCCAGCCCGGCCAGCAGCAAGGTCGCCGTCTCGGCACGCGGCCCGGCGAGTGCGAGAAGCAAGGCAAGCGCCCCGAGCGCCCCGGCGACGGCGCCGACCGACAAGGCGATCGGTGCGGAGAAGCCGACGATGTAAGCGGTGACCACCGCGCCAAGAGCGGCGCCGCTGGTCGTGCCGGTAAGGTCAGGCGAAGCGAGGGGATTGGCGAACAAGGCCTGCACCGCCGCACCCGAAGCGCCGAGCGTCGCGCCGTAGATGAGGGCCAGAGCGGCCCGAGGCAGGCGAAGCTCGATGAGAATATTGTTGGCAAGTTCCGGCTGGGTTTGGAACAGGCCCGCCAGGATCGGCCAGGGCACGAGCAAGGCAGCGACGAACGCCACGGCAAGGGCCAGCATCAGCAGGGCGCCGGACCGAAGGCTCACCGTGCCATCGCCTTGCGGAGCCGAAGCGTCTCGGCGATCAGCAGCGGCCCCATGCACGTCCAGCGGCGTCCGTCGGTGACGAGGAGGCGCGATCGGGCGGGGCGGCGCGCGACCGGATGGGAAAGCCAGCGTTGCGCACCCGAATATTGCCCCTGGCGGTAATCGCTTCGAAGCAGGACCTGCGGCGGCCGCGCGACCAGCTCCTCGAGCGAAACCCGATCGCCGCGGACCGATCTCTGCCGAAGCCCGGCCAGAGCCATCCACTGCGCTTCCAGACCGTCGGCGGCCACGGTGCGCCCGCCGCCGCCGAGCCAGATCGCTTCGGTGCGAATCGTTGGCGCGGTCCTTCGCAAGGTCTGGAGTCGTCGCAGCAATAAAGTCCCGGCGGCAGGCCGTCCGAGCGCCGCCGCCAGACGGACAATGCTGCTTTCGACGTCGGCGAGGCTGCGGGCGAACGGCAAATCGAGCGTGGGAATATCGAGCCGCGACGCAATTCGCAGACGGTCGCGGCCGCCGCCGCCCATCGTGACGACCAGATCCGGGCGAAGCGCGGCGACCGAAATCAGGCTGCCGTCGTTGCGCCGGTAACGCCGCCCGATCCGCCACAACGGCGTTTCCGCCGGACTTTGCGCCAGATGCGTCACCGACGCGATCTGACCCGGATCGGCGAGCAACAACAGCAGCTCGTCGGTGCACAGGTTCAGCGACGCCACCCGCTGCGGCGCTGCCTGAGCCGGCGCGGCGAGCGCCAGGTTAGCGGCCAACAGCGACGCGAAGACCCGCATGAACCGATCGTCCTGGCAAATGGTAGCCGAATACATCCTGATATTCCGCGTCGAACTCGTTTTCGACGCGTGCGAAAGCTTCCAGTTGCGGTAAGATCCGATAAGCGACGCGAACGCCGCCGAGCAGATAATCGTCGAGGGTGACGACCGGGGCTGGGAAAAGGTCGAAGTCGCGATCGATCCGTCGTCCGACATAAGCCAAAGAGGCACCGAGGGTCAGCGGGCCCGATCGCCAGTCTGCATAAAGATTAAACGTGTGCCGGGGCCGCCGGATTTCCGGATCGCCTGCGCCTTCGGAAGCCTGTTCGCGCGTATCCAGATGGGTATAATTGACGTTGAGCCTCAGCGCGTCCGTCGGCCGCCAGTCCGCAGCCAGCTCGAAGCCGCGGCGCCGACTCTCGCCGGCGGCATTGACGACGCTGCTTGGAAACACCGTGAAATCCTCGACGATCTCATCTTCGAGATCGCTCGAGAAGATAACGCCTTCGAGCGTCAGTTCCGAGTTGCGCCATCGCAGTCCAGCTTCGAACCCCCGGGATCGCTCGGGCCGAAGGTCCGGATTGCCGACAAAGGGAAATCCCGGGAAGCCGAACAGATCGGTGAAGCTCGGCTGGGCGATCCCCTCGCCATAACCGGCGAGCAACTGAAAGCCGCTATGAAGATCGATGACCGCGTTGAAGCGCAAGGTCGTGTCGTCGAGGAACCGGTCGAAGTCGTCGTGGCGAACGGCGAGGTCCGTGGTGACCCGGTCGTCCCAGACTGCCCGCCACTCGCCTACGAAGGCCGTCCTCGAGCGCTTGAAGATCCGGTCTTGAACAATGCCGCTGGGCTCGACGGTCGCAAATCTCTCTTCCTCGCGTTCGACCGCGATCACGACGTCATGCCGGCCACCGGCCGCTTCCAGCCGACGCCCCACCCGGCCGCCGAACCGCGTCCGGCGACCTCGGCTGCCAGGCGTCCGGAGTGCGGCAATGCGGTTGCGGTTCTCGCTGTCGAGGTGCTGGGCCTCGAGGCGGGCCGACCAGCCGGATCGATCGTCAAATCCGAGCCAGCCGCGCACGGCCTGGGTGTCGGCGACCGTGGAGTCTAGCGTGTCGGCGCGGCGGAAGGTGAGGGGGTCGACCCCATCGAAATCCGCTTCATGCCGAATGTGCCGGCCGACCGCGCCGGCCTCGAAATCGCCGAAGAGTACGATGCCCTTCAGACCGAGTGTCAGGTTCTGGAACCCGTCGCGGTCGCCGCTGCCGCCGCCGATGATGTCGACACCGTCGGCTTCCGACCAGCTGGCGGTGGCGCTTAGACCCGCATGCTCGCCGCCGCTGGCAAATTCGGCCTCTGCATGGCGAAAGTTCCGGCTTCCCAGCTCGACGGCGCCATTCGCCCGTAGTCGGCCCAACGGGTCCGGGCTGGACATCGCGACGACGCCGCCCAGGGCTTCCGAGCCCCACAAGGCCGATTGGGGCCCACGAATAAGCTCGACCCGGTCGAGCCCAGCGGCAGTGAACGTATCGAACCGGGCCGCGTTGGCGGCGGCGATGTCGTTGAACGCGATGCCGTCGACGAACACCAAGGTGTGGTTGGATTCGGCGCCCCGGATTCGAACGACGGTCTCGGTGCCGCGGCCGCCGCTGGTGGCGACAGAGACGCCGGGCGCCAGGCGAACGACATCGCTGGCGGCGGTGAGGCCGAGGGCTTCGAGCGCCCGGCGATCGAACAGACTGTTCGAGGCGGGGGCCTGCGCGGAGCCCACCGGCAGCAACGAAGCGGTGATCAGAATCTCCTGATCCGAATCCGGATCGTCGGGTGTCGGCCCCTCAGAGGGTCCGATCTGGGCGGAAGCCAGCAACAATAAGGCGATCATTCATTCCTCCAACGACATGTCGATGTCGTCTCGGAGGAGCCGCCGCGGCCAGGGGGCCACAAGGCGCCACGCACCGCTGGCTGGTCCCGGCCGGGTACGGACGACGGCGAAGGCAGGTCTCCTGGCTCACGGGTCATTGCCGCTCTCCCCACTTGGAGGGGAGGGGCTCGCCGCTGACAGTTGCGGGCACAGCGCCGGAATTACACCGGCTTCCCTTTTCACCGCCTTTTGAGGGGCGGCACCTTCACCAGGACGGGGCTAGGCTCGGGCACTCGGACTTGTCAATCGGCGCCCCAACGGTTAGATCGCGCCTCTCTTGTCCCAGAGGCTGGTCGGAACCAGCCATTTTCACGGAAGATCAACGAGATGAAGACCGATACCCATCCCGATTACCACATGATCAAGGTGCAGATGACCGACGGCACCGTGTTCGAGACCCGCTCGACCTGGGGCAAGGAAGGCGACACTTTGCAGCTGGATATCGATCCGAAGGTCCATCCGGCCTGGACCGGCGGTCACAGCCGAATGCTGGACCAGGGTGGTCAGGTCGCCCGCTTCAACAAGCGCTTTGGTGGACTCACGCTCGGCAAGAAGTGACGGGCGCGATCGTTCGACGTCCAGAACGTCCGGCGCCCAAGGCGTCGCTCCGCACGAACGGCGATCAGGCTCGATGACGGGGCGCGAAGCGCCCGTCGTCGAGACCGCGCGGCTTCGTTTGCGGCCCTACAGGGCCAGCGATCTGGAAGTACAGGCCCAGATTCTCGCCGATCCAGAGGTTACTCGTCATCTTGGCGGCACACCGTTGTCGCGGGAAGAAGCCTGGCGGAGATTGCTGTGCGGCCCGTCTTTGTGGGCATTGCTCGGTTACGGTTACTGGGCCGTCGAGCGCCGCGAAGACAATGTCATGATCGGGTTCGTGGGGTTCGCCGATTTCAAACGCGACATGTCCCCATCGATCGAAGGTCGTCCGGAAATGGGCTGGATCTTTGCACCCGCGGCGCAGGGGCAGGGTTATTGCACGGAGGCGGTGAAGGGAGGCCTTGCCTGGGCCGATGATGTGCTGAGCGGGGAAGACGTCGTCGCCATCATCAATCCGGAAAACGGTCCCTCGATCCGTGTCGCCGAACGCTGCGGCTTCAGCGAGCGCCAGGAAGCGACCTATCGCAACGACCCCATCCTCCTGTTCACCCGGCCGTCTCAGCCCCGCGAAACGGC
>DAINCA010000110.1:0-1174 GCA_036732645.1 Allosphingosinicella sp. | reverse complement strand
AGCGGCGGACTGCCCAGGTCGGCTATTTGCCGTCGGCCATCGATGACGATGGGTGAAGCGATCCCGGGGATATCGTTGCGTTCGATCCGCATCCCGCGGAACGCCACCTGGGGGTCGGCGAAGACGGCGGCAAGATCGTTGATCGGACCCGACGGAACGCCCGCCGAAGCCAGAGCGGCCAGAAGCTCGTCGCATCGGCGCAGTGCCAAAAGCGGCATCAGCGCCGCCTCGAGCAGCTCGCGGTTGCGGACGCGTTCGGCATTGCTCGCGAACCTCTCATCTTCCGCCAGGTCGCTCCGTCCCAACAGATCGCAAAGGCTTCGGAACTGCCGATCGTTGCCGACGGCGATGACTACATGCCCGTCGGCCAGGCGGAAGGTCTGATAGGGGGCGATATTGGGGTGGGCGTTGCCGAGCCGATGCGGCGCATCGCCGGTAACGAGATAGTTCATCGCCTGATTGGCGAGCACGGCCACCTGGGTATCGAGCAAAGCCATGTCGATATGGCAGCCGACGTTCCTAGCATGCCGACCCTGCAAGGCCGCAAGAATGGCAGTCGAGGCATAGACGCCGGTGAAGATGTCGGCGAAGGCCACCCCGATCTTCTGCGGTTCTTCCGACGGTTCACCGGTGAGGTCCATGATCCCGCCCATCGCCTGGACGATGAAGTCGTAGCCGGGACGGGCGGCATAAGGACCGTTTTGTCCGAAGCCGGTGATCGAGCAGTAGATCAGCCGCGGGTTGAGCGACCTGAGGCTCGGATAATCCAGGCCATATCTCGCCAGGGATCCCACCTTGAAATTCTCGATCAGCACGTCGGCCTCGGCGGCGAGGGCCCGGATCTTCTCGCGATCTTCAGCGCTCTCGAAATCGAGCGCCACGGACGTCTTGCCGCGATTGCAGCTGTGGAAATAAGCGGCGCTGCCGTTGGCAGCGAACGGCGGACCCCAGCTGCGGGTGTCGTCGCCTTTCCCCGGTCGTTCAACCTTGACGACGTCAGCGCCGAGATCCGCGAGCAGCTGCCCGGCCCAGGGGCCGGCGAGGATCCGGGCGAGCTCGACGACCTTGAGGCCGGAAAGGGGGCGATCCATTCCGGCCTGGTCCATCAGAAGGCGGGAATGCCGGTGATCGCGCGGCCCATGATCAGGGCGTGGACGTCATGCGTGCCTTCATA
>DAINCA010000109.1:0-6760 GCA_036732645.1 Allosphingosinicella sp. | reverse complement strand
CGCGGCAGGATGGCGCCGATGTCGCGAAGCTGGTCGGCGAGGATCGTTCGGGCCTCGGGATCGGCGGTGCAGGTCTTCACCTCGACGCCACGGCGCAGTCCGCGAACGCGCTCCATCGCCTGCGAACTGAGCAGATAGCGGGTAACGACATATTCGCCGGCGTCCGGGCGGAATTCGAGGACGGAGACGGCCTGTTCCTGAGCCGGGACCAGGATTCGGGTCCAGGTGTCGCCGTTGCGCGCATATTGGGTCCGGGCGTTGACGCAGCCGCTCGGGCTCCAGTCCAATGTAACGTCCTGGACGGTCGAGACGGTGACCCGGCTTTGATCCTGGACGAGCGTGCACAGATTGCGGCCAGCGAAGCGGTCTTCGCCGCCAGCAGATTTTTCCGGGGCCGTCTGGGATGAGGGTTCCGCGAGGGCATCGGCCCGGCTGGGCCGCGTGAAGAAAACGATCACCGCTCCGACCAGGAGCAGGAGACCGACCCCGGCGATCGGGATCGCGTGGTTCTGCCGGTCCTTGAGCATGAGGATTCCGGCCCCACCGAACGCGAGCAGCGACAGGACGAGGAGGAGAACCGCGATTCCGAGCCTCGTCTCGCGGCTTTCCTCGATGGCGATTAAAGTTCGCTCGCGCGTCAGAGTGGCTTCGCGATCGCGGGCCGACATCTGGGCGAGCCTGGCCCTTTCTTCGGCGCTCAGCCGGTCGCGATCGCGGCTCAGCCGATCGGCCATGCTGATGCATTCGCTGGCGACGGACGGGAATGGCTGGTTCGCGCGGCGAAGAAAATTGATGAGCTCCTGGTTGGCAACCGCGAAGGCGAAGGGCGAATCTCCGTCCTCGCCGCGGGTGATCAACGTATTCACGCCGATCACCCGGCCGCACTGATCGAGCAGCGGCCCACCGCTATGGCCGCGGGCGATATTGGCGGTGTGGAGCAAGGTGGTGATGCCGTTGATCGGCCGGACGTTGGAAAAGATGCCCGCCGATCGGGTCGGTGGGAGCGGATTGATATAATCTTCGGCAGACTGGGCCGTCGCAAGATCGACGCTTCCGGGATAGCCCAGAGCCGCGACGGGCATCCCGTCGTCGAGCGGTCCGGTGAAGAGCGGGATCGGGGTCACGGATCCCTGGGCGAGCTCGAGCAAAGCGAGATCGCGCTCGAGATCGATCGTGACCAATCTGGCCCGATAGGACTGGCTGCCTTCCGAAGGCCCGCGGACAATCGCGACATTATCCGGGTAATGCGCCGCCACGGGAACGACATGGGCATTCGTGACGATGCGGTTGCGCCCGACGGCAAAACCGCTGCCATGGCCGAAATCGACGACTTCGCCCTCTTCGAACGCGATCACTACAACCCGCACGACGCTTCGCCCGGCGACGGAAATGTCGTCTGAGCGGGCGGGTCCCGCGATCAGCAGCAGGAACAGCACCAGGAGTGAACGGGCGATCGCCATCGCCCGCACCCTTAGAGTCTGTCCGGTTCGGGTGGAAGTATGGACCGCTTCGCAAAGGCGCCGGACCATCGATGGATGGCCGAGATCCCGAAGCTCTTCAGCTTCCCTCGTTTTCCCGTTCGGCCTCGGCCCGAATCTCGTCCAGCTTGGCCAGGGCCGCCGGCGCGTTGCCGGCCCGGATCAGGGTCATCACCTCGGCGACCTTCTCGCGATTCTCCCGTCCGTGTGCCCCATTGACAATGGGAGCCCAGGCGCGGCCGGCTTCCTGCGACCGATTGCGGCGGAGCAGTTCCCGGGCGGCGAGCATTCGAAGGTTGGTGTCCTGTGGGGCCAGAGCGTGCGCCTGTAGCAGGGCCTCGATCGCATTGTCGCTGGGTTCGACGCCGGACGGCTCATAGCTCTGGTAGAACAACATCAGCGGCTCGGGATCGTCGGGGTCGATCCGATTGGCGCCGGCGATGATCCGTCGGACCTCGGCCCATATTGCCGGGCTCTTGTCTTCGGCTTTCTCGGCCCGTCCCCAGATGGCCCGTGCCTTGTAGAGATGCGCATCGATCAAACGGGGATTGGCGGCGATCGCGCGATCGGCGGCTGCCTCCGCCTCGGCGAAATTGCCGGCGTCGAATTCCGCTTCGGCAAGTGTGACCTGAACGAACGGGTCGTTTGGATAAGGCGCGGCCGCCTGGCGCGCGTCGCGGACGACGGATTGCGCCCGCTCCCGATCGACTCCGCGTTTGGATCGGATCCGGACATCCATGATCGCATCCTCGCCGGCGCTCAGCTCGCGAATGGCGATCGGTCCCGTCGCGAGGCGGGCCGCCGGGATTCGGGAAACGCCGAACTGGCTGGCGCGCCGATAATCGCGAAGCGCCGAGGTCAGCCGGCCGAGATCGCCAAAGACCGCGGCGGCCACTTCAGGTTCCTGCCCCTGTGAAAGGGCCTGCATATAGGCCCTGAGCTGCCCCTGACGGTCCGGATGCAGGGTGAGATAATGGCTCATCAGCCAGCCGATCCCGTAGATTCCCGCGACCCGGTGGTTCTCGGAGGGGCGAAGAAGGATCTGCTCGGCGTTAATCTCGGCCGCATTGGCGATCTCGTAATTGCGATACCAGGGCGGGGTGCCGATGGTGACGCTGCCATCGTCCTCGAACTGGGCCGAAGCGAAGAATTCGGGATAACCTTCGGACAGCCAGAGCGGCGCGCCGAAGTTGAAATTATTGAACATGAAATGATGGGTATATTCGTGAAGCATCACGTGCGTTGCCGAGAAACTGTCCTCGATCTCGCTCGGTACCCGGTGGACGCTGTCGCGGCGGGTGGAACGCGGGCCGATCCGCGGCGTGATAATGACCCCGCCGCTTCCGTAGGGCAGGTAGAAACCCCAGACGCCGCTGTCGCGGACACCATGGAGCGCGCGCAGCTGGTTGACGTCGCGGACGAAGAAGATCGTCACTCGGGTCGCCGGGCTCCGTTCGGGATCGCCGACGCCGGTCGCGACCCTAAGCGTGCTGTCATAACGCTCGATCTGCTCGGCGGCCCGGCGAAGCTCGGCTTCGCTCGCTTCCGAGTAGATCAGGAAGTGACGGGTACTCGCCTCGCGCCACTTCGCCTCGGCAACATTGGCCTGAACGACCATCAACAGCGCCAGGAAAGCGAGCCGAATCATATTCTTACCCCCTAGAATCGATCGTCCTCCTAGCGATCCTGGACCCTGATCGCAAATGGCTCAGAGAAAGGAATAAGGATCGACGTCGACGGCGACTCGAACCCCGCGCGGCAGATCGAGCGCTCCAAGCCAGTCGCGGATGATGTCCTGGACCGGCACCGACCGGGCTGCGTGAACGAGAAGGCGCAGGCGGTGGCGGCCCCGCAGCACCGCCAGCGGCGCCGGGGCAGGCCCGAAGACTGCCATCTGATCCTGAACCGGCGCCGATCGGCCGATGGTTCGGGCCGCCTCGTTCGCCTGCGCCTGATCCTCTGACGAAACGATGATCGCGGCGAGGCGGCCGAAGGGAGGCATCGCCGCCTCATGCCTTGCCTCGGTCTCTGCAGCGTAGAAGCCCTCGCTGTCGCCGCTCACCAGCGCCTGGATAACGGCGGCCGATGGATCGTGAGTCTGGACGAGGACCCGCCCCGGCTTTTCGCCGCGCCCGGCACGCCCCGAAACCTGCTGGATCTGCTGGAAGGTCCTTTCCGCCGCTCGAAGGTCTCCGCCGGACAGCCCGAGATCGGCATCTATCACCCCGACCAGGGTCAGGTTGGGGAAATGATAGCCTTTGGTGACGAGTTGGGTGCCGACGACGATGTCGATCTCTCCGGCCTCCATCCGGGCGACGAATTCGGCCGCCTTGGCCGGCGACCAGATCGTGTCTGACGTCACCACCGCGATCCGAGCGTCCGGAAAGAGTTCGTGTACCTCGTCCGCGATCCGCTCGACGCCTGGGCCGCAGGCGACCAGGCTGTCCTCCTCGCGGCACTCCGGACAGGCCTTGGGCGTGGGCATCACGTGGCCGCAATGGTGGCAGGCCAGGCGCCGGGTGAAGCGGTGCTCGACCATCCAGCTGGTGCAGTTCGGGCACTGGAAGCGGTAGCCGCAATGGCGGCACAAGGTGAGCGGCGCATAGCCGCGCCGATTGAGGAACAACAAGGACTGCTCATGGGCTTCGAGATTGCGCTCGAGCTCGCGCACGAGCTTGGGCGCGAGCCAGCGGCCGCGGGGCGGCGGATCCTCGATCAGGTCGAGAGCGGCCAATTCGGGCAATTGGGCGCCGCCAAAGCGGGCCGGCAGCTTCAGCTCCCGATAGGTCCCGGTTTCGGCGAAGTGGCGGGTCTCGATCGCGGGCGTCGCCGAAGCCAGGACGATCGGCACCGCTTCGAACTTGGCACGCATCACCGCGACGTCGCGAGCATGATACTGAACCCCGTCTTCCTGCTTGAAGCTCGATTCATGCGCCTCGTCGACGACGATCAGGCCGAGCCGGCGATAGGGAAGGAAGAGGGCGGATCGGGCGCCGACCACCACTTTGGCTTCACCGGCGGCGATCGCCCGCCAGGCACGGCGGCGCTGCGACTGGCGAAGGCCGCTGTGCCAGGCGACCGGCTCGCAGCCGAAGCGGGCGGCGAAACGCTTCAGGAAAGGCTCGGTGAGCGCGATCTCCGGCAGCAGAACCAGGGTCTGAAAGCCGCCGCGAAGCGCCTGCGCCACCGCCTCGAAATAGACTTCGGTCTTGCCCGATCCGGTCACGCCGTCGAGCAGGAACGGCTCGAACCCGCCGGAGCTTACCGCGTCCACAAGGGCTTTCGACGCGTCCGCCTGCGCGGCCTCAAGTGTCGGCGGAGCATATTCGGGATTCGGCAGCGGGAATGGGTCATCGAGCGAGACTTCGACCGCTTCGATCGCTCCGGCCTTGACCAGGCCGCGAATGACTCCGTCCGACACGCCGCCGATGATCGCCAGCTCGCGAACCAGGCCGAGCCGATCGCCGATCCGCTCCAGCGCCTGCGAGCGCTGCGGAGTGAGCCGGTCGGGAACATGGCCGGTGGCGCGATACTCGGTGATCGTCCGGCCGCCTTCGAGAGCGGAAGAAGAAGGGAGGGTCATTCGAAGCACTGCCCCAAGCGGGGCCAGATAATAATCGGCGGTCCATTCGATCAGCCGGCGTAGCGGCGCCGCCAGCGGCGGCAAGTCGAAAGCCTGAAGCAATGGTCTGAGCCGGTTGTCGCCGACCTCTTCGGCCGGCAGCCTTTCCGGCTCCCAGACGGCACCGACCAGTTGACGGGGGCCCAACGGGGCCAGAACGATCGATCCCGGCTCGACCTCCATATCGTGCGGCACCCGGTAATCGAGCGGGCCGAGAGCGGCATTGAGGAGGATTACGCGGGCGCGGCTCATGCCTGGGCCATATCTTCATTCCGATCGCTTCCGGAAGGGCGGATCGGCGAAGGGCGCGTCCTCGCGGTGCAACATAGCGCAAACTCGTCCGTTTCCCGGAAAGTCGTTTCACCGGAGGAAGCAATGGACCATTATAACCGCCGGAGCGTGCTCGTTGCCGGGCTCGCTCTTCCACTGTTGGGCCTTCCGGGCTGCGCGACGATGGGCGGCTTCGGCTTCGAGGATGCGATCCGGCGCCTCCTCACCATCTCTTCGCAGCGGGCGTTCGCCCGGCTTCTCCAGGACAATGGCTTCTTCGAGGACGACCTTGCGCGGATCCCGCTGCCGCCGCAGCTGAGCGGCGCCGGATCGGTCGCCTCCGCCCTGCTTCGCAATTCGCTGGTTCAGAACCAGTTGCTTTCGCTGATGAACCGGGCGGCGGCCGACGCGGCGGAGGCGGCGGCTCCGGTCCTCTACGACTCGATCCGAAACATGACATTCTCCGACGCCATCTCGCTGGTGCGCGGAGGGCCGACGGCGGCGACGGATTTCCTCGAGCGGTCGATGGGCAATGCCATCGTCGATGTCATGTTTCCGGGTGTCGGGCAGGCGCTCCGGGTGCTCGACAACGGAATCATCAATCAGGTCGTTCAGTCGGCCACCGGAATCAATTTTGGCGGACTGCAGCGATATGTGTCGGAAAGCGCCGCGCGCGGAATCTACCGGGCGATCGGCCGCGAGGAAGCCGCGATCCGCGCCAATCCCCGCGCGACCGGGGATCCGGTGATCGCCGGAGTGTTCGGGATTCTCTAGGCGAAGGTCTGCCGGGTCAGCCGCGGCAGGAGCAAGGCCTGGCCGGCGGCGCGAGCAGCGAGAAACAGGGCGAAGGACAGCCACAATCCATGATTGCCGAGCGGGCCGGTGATCAGGAGAAGCAAAGCGTAAACGGCGAAGGCGGCGCCCATGGTCGCAAGCATGGCTCGGGTCCAGGTGGCCCCGACATAGATTCCGTCGAAAACGTAGGAGGCCACCCCGAGCACCGGCAGGAGCACGGCCCAGCCGACATATTCCAGGCTGGCCGCAACGACCGCCGGGTCGGTGCTGAAGCTGGCGGCGAAGGCCGGGCCGACCAGGTAATAAATGAAGCTGACCAGCAGGCCGAATCCCAGGCCCCACCAGAGCAAAGCTCTGACGAGCCGGTCGAATCGCTCACGATCGCGCGCCCCGATCGCCTCTCCGCACAGCACCTGGGCCGCGCTTTCGAATCCATCGAGGATCAAAGCCGAGAGAATGAAGAGCTGATAGATGATTCCGTTGGCGGCGAGCACCACGGCGCCTTCGTGGGCGCCATCGCGAGTGATCAGGAGAATGGCCGCGGTCAGCAACAGGGTGCGGATGAACAAATCGCGGTTCAGCCGAAGCAAAGCGG
>DAINCA010000108.1:0-6780 GCA_036732645.1 Allosphingosinicella sp. | reverse complement strand
GGCGGATTCGTCCGAGCTGTCGAGCATCCGCGACGCCTGCGCATCCGGGATCGGCTGCGGCTTGCCGTTGGGGCCGAGGAAGCCGGTCACCTTGGGCGTGTTCTTGACGAGGTGATAGACCTGGTCGTTGAGCTCGAGCTTGGCGAGCACATAGCCGGGCATGAACTTGCGTTCCGACTGGACCTTCTTGCCGCGCTTGATCTCGGTCACCGTTTCCGTCGGCACCTCGATCTGGTCGACGAAATCGGTCAGGCCGAGGCGGTTGGCCTCGCTCATGATCTGGTCGCGGACCTTGTTCTCGAACCCGGAATAAGCGTGGATGATGTACCAGCGGGACATGTCTTGCCTTTAAACCCCTGAACCTGAAAAAATAGAACCGGCTAGCTGAGCAAGCCTAAAGCCGCCTGGACCGCGGCGCTGAAGGCCGAGTCGACGCCGAAGAAGAAAATGGCGAGCAAAGTGGTCATGATGACGACCATCAGGCCGGTCATCAGGGTTTCGCGGCGCGTCGGCCATACGATCTTGGCCGTCTCCGCTCGGACCTGCCGAAAAAATTCACCGGGATTGACTCTCGCCACGCTCAGAACCGTCCTTCACTTAATGCTACGCTGGGAGATAGGGCCCAACCCGGCCTTCGTCCAGCCGCGCCTCGGCCTTGGCTCCCCTTGCCCCCGCGAAGCGGAAACCGCCGTTCAGGCGGTCATGGCAGGAGTGGAGGGACTCGAACCCACGGCCCTCGGTTTTGGAGACCGATGCTCTACCAGCTGAGCTACACTCCTAAGAGCCAGAGGCGCCGCCCTTAACGGCGTGCCCCGTACAGCGCAAGGTATATCGGGATCGGCAAAGTTCAAGCGACCCACGGGTCAGGATGGCTATGCGCGTCGCCTCAGGCGGCGATGTCGTAGGTCTGGATCTCGCCCGAAAGATAGAGGTTGCGCGCCTTGGCCCGGCTGAGCTTGCCGGAGCTGGTGCGCGGCAACGAACGGGGCGGCACCAGCTCGACCACGCAATTGATTCCGGTGATCGCGCGAACCCGCTCGCGGATCGCGTCGCGGAGCCGGCCTCGTTCCTGGCCGTCGGAGGTTCGGCACTGGACCAGAACAGCCGGGGTTTCCTCCCCGCCAGGGGTGGTGATCGAGAAAGCGGCGATGTCGCCGGCCTTGAACCCGGGCAATTGCTCAACCGCCCATTCGATGTCCTGGGGCCAGTGATTCTTGCCGTTGATGATGATCATGTCCTTGGCCCGGCCCACGATGTAGAGATAGCCGTCCGACAGATAGCCCATGTCGCCAGTATCGAGCCAGCCATCGGGCTCGAGGCACGCGGCGGTCGCTTCCTCGTCACGGAAATAACCGGCCATCACCGCCGGCCCGCGGCAGTGCACCTTGCCGACTTCGCGCTCGCCGATGCGGCTGCCATCGTCACCGCGAATCTCCACTTCCATCTCGCGAACCGGCTTGCCGCAATTGACGACGGCGCGATAACGCTGGGGCCGGTCGCGCTCGCCAGGGCCGCCGCCGGCCAGGAGGGTTTCCTCGACCATCTCGACGACGATTCCCTCGCCCGGCGGCATGATCGTAACGGCAAGGGTCGCTTCGGCGAGGCCATAGCTTGGAAGGAAGCTGGTCGCCTTGAACCCGGCCGGCGCGAAGGTGTCGACGAACGCCTGCATCACGTCCGGGCGGATCATGTCGGCGCCATTGCCGGCGACCCGCCAGCGCGAGAGATCGAACCGTTCCGCGACGTTCATCTGACTGGAGACGCGGCGCGCGCAGATATCGTAGCCGAAGGTCGGCGAATAGCTCATCGTCGTGCCGGGATTGCGACTGATGAGATCGAGCCAGGCGAGCGGGCGGCGGGCGAAATCCTCGGTCTTCAGATAATCGACCGACATCTGGTTGGCGACGAGGGTCAGCATGCAGCCGACCAGTCCCATGTCATGATAGAAAGGCAGCCAGGATACGCCGCGGTCGCCCTGACCCAGCTTCATGCCATGGCTGTGAGCGGCGAGATTGCTGAGCAAGGCGCGATGAGTGACCGCAACCCCGTGCGGGAACCGGGTCGATCCACTCGAATATTGGAGGTAGGCGATGTCATCCCGGTCAGGCCGCGACAGCTCGACGGCGGCGGCATCGGTGGCCGAGAAAGTCTCCCAGTCAAGACCGTCGACCCCGACCGCTTCGGCCGCGGCGCCGGCCAGCGAGGCGAGCTCGGCGGGATAGAGAAGGAGGCTCGGGTCGGCGCTCTTGAGCTGGACGGAGAGCTGGTCGATATAGGCATCGCGCCCACCGAAGGAGGTCGGCAAAGGCAAGGGCACCGGCCAGATCCGGGCGTAGAGGGCGCCAAAGAACAAGGCGACGAATTCCGGCGCCGTTTCGGCGATGAGGGCGACCCGATCGCCCGGCTTCAGCCCTCGCGCGATCAGGCGGTAGGCGGCCTCGATGGCGTCGCTGCGAAGTTCGCTGAACGGGTAGGGCCGGACCAGTTGGCCTCGGGCGTCGTGAAAATTGAGGCCGCGGAGACCCTGCGCCGCATAATCGAGTGCCTCGGGCATATTTTCGAAATCGGAAAATCGCCTCGGCAGATCGTCATCTGTCGGAGTCGGGATCAGAGCTGCACCGGCGCTGGTGTTCAACATGTCCTTATTGGCCTGATCAGACACGTTCGGCTGAATCCTCATTGCTGGGCCGCAAACGTCCCGGAATCTGCTTGTTGCGCTCACCCTCTAGCCGATGAGGCGCGTTCATAATCCGGCTCGACTGTGGCACAAACATGGCGGTGAAGCCGTCCCGCCCCCGAATGCCGCGTCCTCCCCTCGACGCCGAGGCCCTCGAAAGAAGCGCCATCCACTATGCCGGTCGCTATGCGACGACAAGGGCAAAGCTTGCCTTTTATCTGCGCCGGAAACTGCGCGAGCGCGGTTGGGAAGGCAGCGGCGAGCCGCCGGTCGACTCGCTCGTCGAGCGGATGACCCGACTGGGCTATATCGACGACCGCGCCTTTGCGACCGCGCGCGCTGCGTCATTGGGACGTCGAGGCTATGGCGAGCAGCGGATCGGGGCGGCCATTCGTGCCGCCGGAGTCAATGAGGATGATGCCAGCGACGCCCGGGAGATGGCTCGGGACAATGCCTGGACCGCGGCCCTGCGCTTTGCCGAACGCCGCCGTATCGGCCCGTTCGCGGCCGCGGAGGCGGCTCGGCCGGAACGGGAAAAGGCGATCGCAGCCATGCTCCGCGCTGGCCATTCGCTTGACCTTTCGCGCCGGATTGCGGCCGCCCGTCCAGGCGAAATCCCGGAAGCGGACAACGGCTGAAAGCCAAATGGTTCACAAGATGCGAATCCGTGGTACTTCTACGCCCTTGTATGGCGGATCGGCTTGCAATCATGTCGCGTGAGGAGATGAGTGAAGGAACTTCGCCGTCCGGCCGGGACGACGATGGCCTTGACCAGACGGAGGCGCTTGCCCGTCACACGGGCACCGTCAAATGGTTCGACGCGACAAGGGGATTCGGTTTTCTCGTCAGCGACGATGCCGAAGGCGATATCCTTATCCATTTCAGCGTGCTGAGAGAGCATGACCGGCGCAGCCTTCCGGAAGGAGCGGTCGTCGAATGTCTGGTCGTCGCCCAGGAGCGCGGGCTCCAGGCACGAAAGGTCCTGAGCATCGATCTCAGCAACGCGATCGTGCCGGAAACCAGTCGTAGCGGGGGCCATCCTGACCGAATCGATCCGGCTACCCTGATCGAGGAAGCCGGCGCCTTCGAGCCGGTGAAGGTGAAGTGGTTCAACCGGCTGCGCGGCTACGGCTTCGTCGTTCGCGACGGCGATGAAAGCGAGGACATCTTCGTCCACATGGAAACCGTCCGGCGCGGAGGCCTGGCCGACCTGGTGCCGGAACAGAGGCTGCGGGCGCGGATCGCCGCCGGCCGCAAGGGCCCGCTGGCGGTCGAGGTCGAATCCGCCTGAACCATCGCATCGGCCGACCTTGATTGGCGCATTGTATCCTCGGCAAGCGCCCTATCGATGAGGGCAGACTTGCGCCCTGCCGGGCTTCGGCGCTAGGCGCGGCGTCATGGGTTTCTTCAAGAATCTCTTCACCTGGTGGGAAGGCCCCACGACCGGTACGCGCTTGTTCAGCTGGCGCCACGGCCGGAAGGTCGGCGAGGACGATCTGGGCAATGTCTATCTCGAGACAAAATCCGGAAAGAAGCGCTGGGTCATGTACAACGGCTCCAACGATGTCAGCCGGGTGCCGCCGGAATGGTATTCCTGGCTCACCCGTCAGATCGACGATGTACCGGAGGCGGCGCTTCCGCCGCCGCCCAAGTTCCTCAAGCCCGCGACGCCGAATCTGACCGGCACCGCCCGAGCCTACCGCCCGTCGGGCGCGCTCGAGCGCGGCGGTCAGCGGCAGGCCGCGAGCGGCGACTATCAGGCCTGGACTCCCGACTGAGCCAATGATCGAGCGCCCGCTGACGATCCTGCTCGGTCTCGCCTTGCTCGCCGGCTGCGGTCCGCGCGGCGCCGAGGAGCGTAACGAGCAGAAGGCGGCCGAAGTGGAGATCGACACGGTCGACGTTCCGCAGACGGTCGAGAGGCTTGCCCCGGGCACTACGCCGATGGCGGAGCGGGTTGCTGTTCTGGGCTTTCTCAACAAGCGCAACGGACTGTCCCGGGACCTCACGCTCCGACCAGGTCAGGCGATCAGGATCGGCGACGCGATCGTCCGGCTTCGCGCCTGCGAGACGTCCGCGCCTTGGGAAGTCCAGACTCTGACCGGCGCCTTCGTCCAGCTCGACGTGCGCAATACTCAGGACCGGTATCAGCGGATCTTCTCGGGCTGGCTGTACAAGGAAACGCCGTCGCTGAACGTCGTCGAACATCCGATCTACGATGTCTGGCCCAAGAGCTGCGAGATGACCCATCCGGGCGCGGGCGAATCGCCGCCGCGTGCCGCGAGCAATCGGTCGAGGGCCCCGAATTCGGCGACGACTCCGTCGGCGACCGCGCCTGCCTCCGAACCCAAGGCGGCGCCGGCGCCGGCGCCCGAACCGGCCGCTGAGCCGGCGAACGAGCCGACCGCCGCGGAGAGCAACTGAAGATAGGCTTTCTGGTCGATCTCGACCGCGCCGAGGCTCTTCAAATGCTCGGTCATGAACTGGCAGTCGAGCAGCCGGAAACCACCGACCAGCAAGCGCGCCACCAGCCAGGCGAGCGCCACCTTCGAGGCATCGGGGCGGAGCGAGAACATGCTCTCGCCGAAAAAGGCGCCGCCGAGGCGGACGCCGTACAGGCCGCCCACCAACTCGCCCTTTTCGCGGACTTCGATCGAATGGGCGTGGCCATCCTCGTGAAGCCGGATGTAGCTGGCCTCGATCTCGGCATTGATCCAGGTGTCGGTTCGGCCGGCGCACAGATGAAGAACTTGCGCGAAAGCCCGGTCGCAGGTCACCTCGAACTGATCTGACCGAAGCTTTTTGCGAAGCGAGCGCGACAGATGGAAGCGGTCGAGGGGAAGGATGGCGCGGCGGCGCGGCTCGACCCAGTAGACGTCTCTCGCGTCGCGGCTGTCGGACATCGGGAAGACGCCGATCGCGTAAGCGCGCAGAAGGAGATCCGGCTCGAGCACCTTCATCAGGCGCAATCTAGCTGGGAAGGATGAACCTTCCCAGTGCCTTCAGAGAATCTCGCGCACCTTTTCCTGCGGTCGGCACAGGCGGACGCCTTTCTCGGTCTCAACCAGAGGGCGTTCGATGAGCACCGGGTTCTCGACCATCGCCTCGAGGATCCCCTCGTTGCTGACGGCTCCCTCGACCAGGTCGAGATCGCGGGCCAGCGGCTCCTTCGCGCGAAGGCCCTCGCGCGGCGTGAGCCCGGCTTTGTCGTAAAGCCGCTTGAGCTCTTCCTTCGACGGCGGCTGCCTCAGATATTCGATCACGGTCACGTCGGCGCCCTCGGCCTGCAAGATCTCGAGCGTCTTGCGCGACGTGCCGCATTTTGGATTGTGGTAGATCGTGGCTTTCATGGAAGTTCAGTCTCCATTGTCCCGCGCCAGCCACTCCTCGAGCCACTTGATCGTGTAGTCGCCGTTGAGGAATTCCGGGTCGCGGGTGAGGGTCTGGTGGAGTGGGATAGTGGTCTTCATCCCTTCGATGACGAACTCCTCGAGCGCGCGCCTGAGACGCATGATGCAGCGTTCGCGGCTGGAGCCGTAGACGATCAGCTTGGCGATCATGCTGTCATAAAAAGGCGGCACCTTGTAGCCCTGGTACAGCCCGCTATCGACCCGGACGTGCATCCCGCCCGGCGCATGAAAACGGGTGACGAGACCGGGCGAAGGCATGAAGGTTCGCGGGTCCTCGGCATTGATCCGGCATTCGATCGCGTGGCCGCGAAACTGGATCTGTTCCTGGCTGCAGCTCAAGCCCTCGCCAGCGGCGATCCTGATCTGCTCGCGGACGAGATCGATGCCGGTGATCATCTCGGTCACCGGATGCTCGACCTGGAGCCGGGTGTTCATCTCGATGAAGTAGAATTCGTCATTTTCGTAAAGGAACTCGATCGTTCCGGCGCCGCGATAGCCCATGTCGGCCATCGCCTTGACGACGATCTGCCCCATCTGCTCGCGCTGAGCGGCGCTGATGACGGGGGAGGGGGCTTCTTCGAGCACCTTTTGATGGCGCCGCTGGAGCGAGCAGTCGCGCTCGCCGAGATGGACCGCCTTACCGGCGCCGTCGCCGAACACCTGGAACTCGATATGGCGGGGATCGCCGAGATA
>DAINCA010000107.1:0-6784 GCA_036732645.1 Allosphingosinicella sp. | reverse complement strand
TGGACGAGGTGACGAACGGATAGGTGCCGTGGTCGACGTCGAGCAGAACGCCCTGAGCGCCCTCGAACAGGATCCGGTCACCGCGCCGCCGAGCCTGATCGAGCGTGATCCAGACGGGCTTGGCGAACTGAAGCACGAATTCGGCGATCTCGCCGAGGTCGCGCTCCAGCCTTTCCCGGTCGATCGGAGGCTCGCCGAAGCCGGCGCGGAGTGCGTCGTGATGGGCGCACAAGCGGTCGAGCAAGGGCCCCAGCGCGCCGAGATGGGCGAGGTCGCAGACCCGGATCGCACGCCGACCGACCTTGTCCTCATAGGCCGGGCCGATCCCCCGCCGGGTGGTGCCGATCTTGCCGGCGCCGCTCGCATCCTCGCGAAGCGCGTCGAGATCGCGATGGAAGGGAAGGATGAGCGGACAGGTGTCGGCAATGGCGAGAATGTCAGGCGAAACCGAGACACCCTGCGCCCTGAGCTTTTCGACTTCCGCCTTGAGCGCCCAGGGATCGAGCACGACGCGATTGCCGATCACCGACAAGGTGCCGCGAACGATTCCCGAAGGAAGAAGTGAAAGCTTGTAGGTCTGTTCGCCGATGACCAGGGTGTGGCCGGCGTTGTGGCCGCCCTGAAAACGGACGACGAGCTTCGCCCGGCTGGACAGCCAGTCGACGATCTTTCCCTTGCCTTCGTCGCCCCACTGGCCGCCGATTACGGTGACGTTCGCCAAGCCTGTAATTCCCTGAAATGACCGGCCGCCTCTAGGCTGTGGAAGGCGGTGCGGCAATGGTGGTGACGGAAACTGCTGAGGGCGCAGCCATGAACGACTTCTTTAGCTGGCTGGAGCCGTTCGACGGTGGGAACGCTCAGCTTGCCGCGCGATGAGCCGATCGTTGTTTTAGGTTAATGAAACCCCCTTTAACCCGGCCGCGTTGAATTGATCGAGTTTACAGCACAGGAGGTTTTCATGCGTTCACTCGTAATCGCTGCTTCGGCAGCCGCCATGGCGGTTCCGGTCAGCATGGCCCTTCCGATGGAAGAGGCGCAGGCCCAGAGCCGTTATTATCGCAACGGTACCTATGTCGGCCCGACCTGGCGTGGTAGCGACGGCCGCATCTATTGCCGCCGTTCCAACGGCACGACGGGGTTGATCGTCGGCGGCGCTGCCGGCGCACTGATCGGCCGAGAGCTTGATGGCGGACGCAATCGGACGGCCGGAACGATCCTCGGCGCCGCCGCCGGCGCCTTGATCGGCCGCGAAGTTCAAAGGAGCCGCAGCACCCGCCGCTGCCGTTAATCAGAACTCAAAGAGAAGGGGCGCCGTTTCCGGCGCCCCTTTTTTGTGCTCTGCGCCTGTCGGAGGCACCGGGTCAGGCCGTACCGCCGCCGCCCGTGTCGCCGCCGGTACTGCCTCCGCCTTTGGTAGAGCGGCGCCTGGTCGCTGCCGGCGTACGGGCACTGCTCTTGCGTGCGGTCGTCGTCGAGGCCTTGGTAGGCGCCTTTCGCTTGGTCGCAGGCTTCGGCGCTGCCGCGGCCTTGCTGGTTCCAGCGCTGGTTTTCCTGGCTCTGGTCGTCGGCGCCTTGCGGCTGCGAGCTGAAGTCGCCGTCGAGCGGCTACCGGTTGAGCGCGCGCTGGCAGAGCGGGCCGATCCCGAAGAGCTCGACCCGCCGCTGGCCTCGCCACCGCCCATCGCCATCATCTTGCGGACCGCATCGGTCGCAGCATTGATCATGGCGGCGCCGATCTTGCTCGCGCTATCGGCGGCAGCATCGGCCGCGGCTTCGGCGACTTCCTGGGCTTCGCGCGCGCCGCGCCTCGCGCTGTCGCGGACATTCTTGTTCGCGGCCAGGGCCGCCGCAGCGGTCACGAGGCCCGCGGCCATGAGGCTTCGGGCGACCGGATTCTGCGCCAGTTCGGCGGCGCGGCGGCCGGCTTCGCGAAGCGCGTCGGTAATGCCGTCGGCGGCACTCGAGCCGCCGCTGCTGCCGCCGGTGCTGCCGGTACTGCCGGTACTGCCGCCACCGGTGTTGCGGCTTCGGTTGTTGTTGTTCTTGGTTTGGCCGCCGGTCTGATTGCCGGAGGATTTCTTCCTCGCCATCTCAGATCTCCTGCTGTTCGTATCTGGTGCGTAACAGACACATGAAAGGCTGAACAGTTCCGCAGCCATCCAGGTGCAGCCACGAGGCCGAACTCAGCTTTCGTCGGATTCCTTCTCGGTTTCGCTTTGGCCGCGGTCCTGATGCTGTGCCTGATCCGAAGCGAATTCGCTGCTGTCATTTCCGATATCTGCGCCCCGGCCGCCGCCCTGCGCCTCGTCGAAACGTTCACCGCGCGACTGGTCTTCGTCATCTGCACGCTGCGTCGACTGGTCGTGCTGTCCCTGATGGAACATCTGGTTCTGGGCCTTGCCGTAACCGCCGGTACCGCTGCTTCCGCCGGGCGCTTCCATGTCGGATGGCCTCGGCCCGCCGCCGGCCTGACGACCGCTTGAAGCCTTGCTGGAATTGTCCGCCATCTGATCCTCCGTATCTGCTTCCTCGCTGCCCGCGCCTCGACCGAGATCGTCGTAGCGATAGGGTTCACCATCCGGATTGACCGCTTCGTCCTGGGGCTGGACGACCGCCTTCGAATCGTCGCCAAGGCCTTTTTCCCGCTCGAGATGCTCCGGTATCTCGTTGTGGCGCGCTTCGTCGCTGCCGGGAAGCGGATGGCCTTGCTTGGTCAAGTCCCGTCTCCACCGGCTCGGGCCGAGCGATCTCCTGACTTTTTCGGGGAAGAGGCCGGCTTCATTCCCGACCCGGCCTTCGAATCGCGGTCATAATCCTCGGCGGGATTGCCGCTTCCGCCGGCGCCGGAGCCGCTGCCGTGGACCTCACCGGTCCGACGGTCGAACCCGGCTTTCTGGCCTCGTTCCTTGTCTTCGCTGTTGGGCGCGTCGGCCATTTCGAACTCTCCTCGAAACGTCCAACGAACCTTGCCCGAACGCCGTTCCTTTGCACGAACAGGCGAAAGGCCGCCGGGACTTGCCCGACGGCCCATTCGACATGGTCAGCGGCCGGAAGTCTCCAGCCCGGAAGACTCTGAAAAGCTTAGCTTTTCATCCCCCGAACGGACTTGACCGACCTCTCTGCTGAACCATGAGACATCGGATCACCTCCTTTCGCTTGTTGAAGTTGACCCGACTATGATTCGCGACGAATCCACGATCAAGTCTTGAACTCATTTATTTTCACGTTAGGATTCCATGCTTCGCGCGGCGCTCCGGTCCCATTCCGGCAGCGCCTTTTTCTTAGCCGCGGCAATCCTCGGCGACCCTGGCCGTCTCAGGCCACGCCGGCAGGATCAGCCGACCAGCCCCTTCGGCCTCGACCGCGAAACGGCCGCGACTGAAAGCGATCTGATCGAGCAAGGCATCGGAGGCGGCAATCGTGGCGACGAGCGCACCGGGGCGCGGCTCTGCCGCGAGGCTGCGGCCGCCATAAGTGGTTCGCACCGTCAACGGCGAACGGCCGGCCCCAGCCAGGGCCAGCGTGACTCTACGCCCAGGTTCGCATCGGATCGTGAATGCAACTCCATTACCCGAACCGAACGTCGCGGCCGACGAATTGCCTTCGTTGCGATAAGTCCAGTCGCCGACGCTCAAGGGCGAATCCTCCCACTGCACCGGAGGCGGCGGCGGCAACGGGGCCGGCGGTCGGGCCTGCGGCTGCGGCGCCGGTGGCTGCGGTGCGGGCGGCGCCGGCCGCGGCGCGCATGAGGAGAGCACGGCTACAGCCGCGAACATGGCGATACGCCGGATAAGCATCTTTCCTCCTCGCTCCACGATCAGGCCCTAACGCGCGGGAGCGGATTCGTTTTCCGGGGCCGTCGAGTCTTCCTCGGCGGAGTTGGAATTGGCTGCTGGCTCGTCCGAATTCCCCTGACCGCCGCCCGAAGCACAGATCGAGACGAATTCACCGATCAGCGGACTGGGCGGAAGAATCAGAGGGGGTGAATCGCCGACACGGATCGTGATCGGCGAGCCTTCCTGCGCAAGTGTCGAAAGAAGCGGATCGCGGGCGGTCAAGGCGGCTCGAAGCATCGGGATCGGCCCCGTCCCGCCAGTGACGGCAAGGCGCCTTGTGTCGTTGCCGATAGTGACCAGCATCATCGGCAGATCCCCCGAGGATGGGACACCGTGTCGCTGAAGGACGACGCCCTGACGGGAGTCGCAGCGAAGGCTGAACAATGGCGCAGCGCCCGCGGGTCCGAACTCGACCGTCTGCGCGTCATCCTGAAGCGATTCCCGCCATTCGCCGATCGCCAGCTGGCTGTCGTCGTTCGCCGTCGGCCTGACCTGCTCGACCGGGACGGCAAGGCCGTTGGTGTCCGAGGGCAAGGTGCTTGCGTCCTCCGATCGCGCGCAGGCTGCGAGCAGGAGCAGGGTGACAACCGGGACAACGCTGCGCATCTTCGAAAATCCTCCTGCAACGGCCCTAGGGCGTGCGCCCGGTCGCTGCAATGGCGAGAGGCGCCCAGCCGTATCCACGGCGCGCCGACCGGCTGTTCTGGTTATTCAAAGCCCGCTTTGGTCTCGCGGCCTGGCCGGTTCACGGCGGAGTGAATGGCCATCAAGCTTCCGTTCAGGTGAATTCGGGCCTTCCAAACATCTGATTTGATCTGAATTTGTGGGCGATGTGGACAGCCGATCAGCAAAGACTGGGTGATCGCGTCGGCTCGGCGATCGCGGCCTTGCTCGTCCAGGCGGCGTTCGCGTGCCTGTTCCTTTTCGGCATGGGCAGCGACGTCCGGCAAAAGATGGTCGAGCCGCTCAGACTGATCAATATCCTCCCTCCGGAGCCCGAGCCTGAGGCGATCCTATCGCAGCCGCCGCCGCGAGTCGCGAGCGAAACACGCGAGCAACGCTTCACCCCGCGCGAGGAAGGCGGTTCTTCCCCGCCCAATTTGCGCTCTCAGACGTCGCCGGTGGTCGCGACGGCGCCCATCGTGCCACTGCCGGTGAGGCCGACCATCGTGGTCGCGCCGGTGCCAGGTCGCGGCAGCGACTCGTCGCAGGGCGCCGCATTGATGCGCGGACCGGGGACCGGCAGCGGCGGCCGCGGCAACGGCACGGGCAGCGGGCTGGGTGGCGGAGGCGGCGGCGGCGGAGGCTATAATGGCTATCGGCCGCCGAGGCAGATCCGCGGCCGGCTGCGGGACTCGGACTATCCCACGGGCCTCGGCGAAGTCGGAGTCCAGGGAACGGTCGGAGTCATCTTCACCGTCCGTGCCGACGGCCGGGTGATCGATTGCAATGTTGAATCTTCCAGCGGCAGTCCGATCCTCGACGAGACGACGTGTCGGTTGATCGAGCAAAGATTCTTCTACGAACCGTCACGTGATCCGTACGGCCGCCCGGTGGACTCCCGGATCGTCGAAAATCACAGTTGGATCGTCGAGGACGACCCGGATCGGCCCGAGCCGGTGCGGCGGCGGCGCCGGATTTTCTGACTCACGGACGGCAACGGCCCCTGCCGGAAACGAAGCTTCGTCCGTTCTGCTAGCGAAGACGGCGCTTGTTCATCCGGATCGACTGCTGCTTGCCGAACCGCGTCTTGCGCGTGCCCGGCTTGCCTTCGGTCGAATGGCCGAGCACGGGCGCCCTTTTCTGCGTGTCGGGAAGTCCGAGCTCGTCCGATTCGAGGCGTCTTATCTCGTCGCGAAGCCGGGCCGCTTCCTCGAACTCGAGATCGGCGGCGGCCTTGCGCATGCGCCCTTCCAGATCCTCGATATAAGCCCGCAAATTGTGGCCGACGAGGTGCGGCGCATCGTCGTCGCCGGTGTCGATGATGACGCTGTCGCGGTTCGACACGTCGGCGAGGATGTCGGAAATGTTGCGCTTGATCGTCGTCGGCGTGATCCCGTGCGCCTCGTTATATTCGAGCTGCTTTTCACGGCGTCGATCGGTCTCGCGAAGCGCGCGCTCGATCGATCCGGTGATCGTGTCGGCGTAGAGGATGACCTTGCCTTCGACGTTTCGGGCGGCGCGCCCGATCGTCTGGATCAGCGACGTCTCCGATCGGAGGAACCCTTCCTTGTCCGCGTCGAGAATGGCGACGAGGCCGCATTCGGGTATGTCGAGACCCTCGCGAAGCAGGTTGATGCCGACGAGGACGTCATAGACTCCGACCCTGAGGTCGCGGATCAGCTCGATCCGCTCAAGGGTCTCGACGTCGCTGTGCATGTAGCGCACCCGAAGGCCCGCTTCATGGAGGAACTCGGTCAGATCCTCGGCCATTCGCTTGGTAAGGGTCGTTGCCAGGGTTCTGTAGCCCTTCCGCGCCGTCTCCTTGGGCTCGGCGATGAGATCGTCGACCTGGTCCTCGACTGGCCTGATCTCGACCGGAGGATCGATAAGGCCGGTCGGACGGATCACCTGTTCGACGAAGACGCCATTGGTCTGCTCAAGCTCCCACGGGCCGGGTGTGGCTGAAACGGCGACCGTTTGCGGGCGCATCGCATCCCATTCGTTGAACCGGAGCGGGCGATTGTCGATGCAGCTCGGAAGGCGAAATCCATATTCGGCCAAAGTCAGCTTCCGGCGGTGGTCGCCGCGCGCCATCGCCCCCACCTGCGGGACGGTCTGGTGGCTCTCGTCGACGAACAACAAGGCGTTGTCGGGAAGGAATTCGAACAAGGTCGGCGGCGGCTCGCCGGGAAGACGACCGGTCAGGAATCGGCTGTAATTCTCGATCCCCGCGCAGCTTCCCGTCGCGGCGATCATCTCGAGGTCGAAATTGGTCCTCTGCTCGA
>DAINCA010000106.1:0-6876 GCA_036732645.1 Allosphingosinicella sp. | reverse complement strand
ATGCAACCTTCCTTGGGCTTTCCGATTTGCCTAGAGGCCGGTCGATTGCGATGGAAGCAATGCGCTTCCATTGAAAGCGTGAACGACCCAATGGAGTGACGATCCAGGGGCTCGAGCGATCAAGGGAGGAAAATATCGCCAACTTCATGTTCGCCACCGGGATCGAAAACAGCATCCCGACGATCGACAATGGTCGAACCCGGGTCGACGAAATGGAATCCTGTGGCCACTATCGCCACTGGCGAACCGACTTCGATTGCGTCGAGGAGCTTGGAATCCACTATCTGCGTTATGGACCGCCGCTCCATCGCACCTTTCGGGCTCCGGGCCTCTACGACTGGGAGTTCGCGGATATCACGCTCGCGGACCTGAAGCGGCGGAACATCACCCCGATCGTCGACCTTTGCCACTTCGGCGTGCCTGACTGGATCGGCAATTTCCAGAACCCGGATTTCCCGCAGCTGTTCGCGACCTATGCTGGCGATTTCGCCGAACGCTACCCGTGGATTCAACTTTATACGCCGGTGAACGAGATGTTCATCTGCGCCGTCTTCTCGGCCCGCTACGGCTGGTGGAACGAGCAACTGCAGAGCGATCTCGGCTTCGTCACCGCCCTCAAGCACATCGTTAAAGCCAATGTCATGGCGATGATCGAGATACTGAAGCGACGGCCGGACGCGATCTTCGTCCAGTCCGAATCTTCGGAATATTTCCATGCCGACAGCCCGGCCGCGATCGCTCCCGCGGAGATCCGGAACAGCTGGCGGTTCCTCAGCCTCGATCTGAATTACGGCCGGCGCGTCGACAGCGACATGTACGAATATCTGCTCGATCACGGCATGACCAACGAGGAGTATCACTGGTTCCTCACCCACCGGCTCAAGCAGCATTGCATCCTCGGGAACGATTATTACCGAACCAACGAGCATCGCGTCTTCGCCGACGGCCATACCGAAGCGGCCGGCGAGGTTTTCGGTTATTCGGAGATCACCCGCCAATATTACGACCGCTACGGGCTGCCGGTGATGCACACCGAGACCAACCTGCGGGAAGGGCCGACAGGCCAGGAGGCGGTGCAATGGCTCTGGAAGGAATGGGCCAATGTGCTGAGAATCCGAAACGTCGGAATCCCGACCGTCGGCTTCACCTGGTACTCGCTCACCGATCAGGTCGACTGGGATACCGCGCTTCGCGAGAAGAACAACAACGTCAATGCGGTCGGGCTCTACGACCTCGATCGCAACATCCGCAATGTCGGCCGGGCCTACAAGAAATTGATTTCTGATTGGCGCGACGTTCTTCCGGCCTCGAGCCTCTGCCTTGTCGTGCCGATCGTCTCGCCGGCCGATTCCGAACAAAGCTATGCGCGCGAGCAGCAGGCCTTGGCCAAGAGAAGGCTCCGGAGGTTCATGACCGAAGGCACCACGCCTGAGCTTGGGCCCTGAAAGACCGCGGGGTCAGGAATATTGCCCGACCCCTGAAACGCGCCTCAGGCGACGGCGCGGAGCCTTCGTCCACGGCGCTGCGGCAGGGCGCAATAACCGAGTTCGTCCTGAAGACGGGTAAGCTCGAGTTCGCGCGATTGCTGATAGGCGTCGGCGTAACGTGCGTCGCAGGCCGCCTCTTCGGCGGTTTGCGGACGGAGATAGCCGATCGACAGATGGCGGCCGAAAGTGTCGTCGCCGCGAATCCTCAGCTCGGCTTCCGCCCCCGCAGGAAGACCGTCCCGAAGCTCCGTCAGCCGCTCGATCAACACGTCGAGCGACGTAAAGTCGGCAATGTCGATATAGTCCTTGACCAGTCTACTCATCACAACCCCTCCCGGTACTCCCCGCAGCGACATAATATGGTGCGGAATCGCTGCGCAAGGTCCTAATCTGGATTTACTCACAGGATCGTTTCGAACCCCTGAACGCGTTCGTTGGCATGGGTTCAGCATCGCTTGCCGGGTGCAGCCGGCAAGTGATTGAGATTGATCTCGTTTAGGGAGAAGATTTGGAACCGTTCCACGGCCATAATGTTGCTTGTTCGTTGGTGCCGCCGGCACGCAAAAGGGGATTCATGGATGGTCGAGACACTTCCGCTCGAGCTTTGGGGGGGCGTGGAGTGCACCATCGCGAGGGTCGGCGAACAGTGGCGCGACCAATCGCGAGAGACCGGACATCGCGATCGAATCGACGATATCGACCTGATTGCAGGGCTCGGGATCCGAACCGTCCGCTACCCGATCCTGTGGGAAGCGATTGCACCGGAGCGACCGGATCAGCTCGATTTCGCGTGGACCGACGAACGGCTCGAGAGGTTGCGCGAGCGGGATATCGAAGTGATCGGCGGGCTCGTCCACCACGGCTCGGGGCCGCATTATACCAGCCTGCTCGATCCCGCATTTCCGGAGAAGCTGGCCGACTTCGCGGCCAAAGTTGCGGAGCGTTACCCGTGGATCTCGATGTGGACGCCCGTGAACGAGCCACTGACGACGGCGCGCTTCTCGGGCCTTTACGGCCACTGGTATCCGCACCGGCGCGATTATCGCGCCTTCCTTCGCGCGCTCGTCAACCAATGCAAGGGTGTCGTGGCGGCCATGGAAGCCATCCGTGCCGTCATCCCCCCAAGCCGGCTTCTGCAGACCGAGGATCTCGGGAAGACCTTTTCCACCACACCCTTGCGCGCCCAGGCGGCCCACGAGAATGAGCGTCGCTGGCTCAGCCTGGATCTGCTCTGCGGCCGAGTGACGCCCGAGCATCCGTGGCGCAAGATCTTGCGCGACCACGACATCGGCGAAGACGAACTGACGTTGCTGGAATCGGCGACCGCCAAACCCGATCTGATCGGTATCAATCATTACCTCACCAGCGAACGCTTTCTCGATCACCGGCACTATCTCTACCCCGGCCATGAGCCTGGCGGAAACGGTCGCGATCTCTATGTCGATGCCGAGGCGGTTCGCGTGAAGCGGCTGGCCGACGATACCGGAATCGCGCCGCGCATGCGCGAAGCCTGGGCGCGCTACGGATTGCCGATGGCCATCACCGAGGTCCATCATGGCTGCCACCGCGACGAACAAATTCGCTGGACGATCGAGGTCTGGAACGCCGCCCTGCAGCTTCGCGAGGAGGGCGTCGATCTTCGCGCGGTCACCCTCTGGTCGATGTTCGGCAATGTCGACTGGCGCTTTCTTCTGACCCGCAACGAAGGCTTCTACGACCCCGGCGTCTTCGATGTCCGAGCGCCCGAGCCGCGCCCGACGATCGTCGCGAAAGCGGCCGAGAAATTGTCGCGTGGCGAAGATTTCGATCACCCGGTGCTGGATTCGCCGGGCTGGTGGCGCCGGCCGCCGAGGCTCTATCCCTGGAGTGGCAAATGCAGCCCGCCGGAGCGGGATGGACGCAAGCTGCTCATCACCGGCGCGACCGGAACCCTGGGACAGGCCTTTGCCCGGATCTGCGAGGGTCGGGAGCTCCCGTTCTGTCTGACCGATCGAGCCGAGCTCGATATCTGCGACGAGCAGTCGATCGCCCGCGCCATCGAACTCCATCAGCCCTGGGCGGTGATCAATGCGGCCGGTTTCGTGCGTGTCGCCGATGCCGAACGGGAGCCGGACGCCTGTTTCGCCTGGAACGCGATCGGACCGGAGAAGCTGGCGCATGCGTGTGAGGCCGCGGGCCTGAAGCTGGTCACCTTCTCTTCCGACCTCGTTTTCGACGGAATACAAAGGCGGCCTTATGTCGAGGGTGACGTCGCCAGTCCGCGTTGCGTCTACGGCCGAAGCAAACTTGAGGCGGAGCAACGCGTGCTGGCCGCGTCGGACAAGGCGCTGATGATACGCACCTCGGCATTCTTCGGCCCCTGGGATCGATTCAACTTCGCCTGGCATGTTTTGGATGCGCTGGCGCGCGGCGAAACGGTCGAGGCTTGCCCGCAAACCTTCGTTTCACCGACTTTCGTCCCCGATCTGTGCCACGTCGCGCTCGACCTGCTGATCGACGGGGAAAGTGGCCTGTGGCACCTCGCCAATCCGGGCGAGCTCAGCTGGAACGATTTCGCCCGGCGGCTCGCCGAGGGCATGGGATATGACAGCCGCCTCATCGTTGCGGAGTCCGCCCCGGATGAGCGCCATAACGCCTTGTCGAGTGTTCGCGGCAATTTGCTCCGGCCGTTCGAAGAGGCGCTCGACGATTATCTCGCGCAGATGCGGCAAAGCCAGGAGGACGACTCCGCCGCGATCGCGGCGGAGTGACCTTGAACGGAAATCATTCGGCGGCGACGGTCCAAGTCGAAGATTTGACGGCCGCTTCCCGCACCGCCTTGCGCCGCTGGTCGAGACGACGGAACGCCGCCAGTGCCTGACCGACCACCTGGTCCATGTTGTAATAACGGTAGGTGGCGAGTCGGCCGACGAAGGTTACCCCGGCGGTGGAGTCCGCCAGCCGCTCATACTTCTTGAAAAGCGCCTGATTCTCCGGACGTGGAATCGGATAATAAGGGTCGCCCTCCGCGCTCGGATATTCGTAGGTCACGCTCGTCCGAGGGTGCGTCTGTCCGGTCAGGTGTTTGTATTCGGTGATCCGGGTATACGGGACGGACGGGTCGGGATAGTTGACCACCGCCACCGGCTGATGCTTCTCCTCATCCAGCACTTTATGTTCGAAGCGCAGGCTTCGATACGGGAGCTTCCCGAACCGATAATCGAAATATTCGTCGATCGGACCGGTGTAGACGATGTGCGACGCGTCGATATCGTCCCTCACGTCGCGCCAGTCGGTGCCGAGCATCAGATCGATGTTGGGATGATCGAGCATCCGCTTGAACATCGCGGTGTAGCCTTCCGCCGGCATGATCTGGTGCTTGTCGCCGAAATAGCGGTCGTCGGTGTTGGTGCGGGTCGGGATCCGCGCCGTCACCGCCTTGTCGAGCTCGCTCGGGTCGATCCCCCACTGCTTCCTTGTATAGCCCTGGAAGAAGAGCTCGTAGAGCTCGCGCCCAACCGCGGAGATGACGACATCTTCCGAGGTCGTGATTTCGTCGACAGGCTCGGCGCGCGACTCCAGATAGGCCGCGGCTTCCTCGTCCGTCTTCAGGTCGAGATCGAACAGGAGGTTCAAGGTCGTCCGGTTGATCGGGATCGGCACCAGCTTTCCGCGAACCTCGGCCAGGACCCGGTGCTCGTACGGGCGCCAGTTGGTGAACTGCGACAGATAATCGACGATCTCGTCCGAATTGGTGTGGAAGATGTGGGGTCCATATTGATGGATCAGGACTCCCGCTTCGTCCTTCACGTCGAAAGCGTTGCCGCCGACGTGCGGACGCCGGTCTATCACCAGCACCTTTGCGTCGTGCTGGCTGGCGAGCCGCTCGGCGATCACCGATCCGGCAAAGCCGGCGCCGACTACCAGATAGTCGTAACGCTTCCCGGACGACGCGGCGGCGGGTTCGACCTGATCCGAAATGGCTTCGGCGATCAGCCCGCTCATCCGGGCGAAGGTGATGTCCCAGCTAAGATTGGCGAGCTTGAGGTCGACCTGGGACAGCCATTCCCCCTCGCGCGACAGCTTCAGGGCCTGCTCGCAGGCTTCGACGAACGCGTCTGGATCCCTGGCGATGAAGACGCCTTCGAGATCGCCATAATGGCGGATGACGTCGGTGATCGGAGTCGAGACGACGGGCCGGCCGCCGGCCAGATATTCCGGCGTCTTGGTCGGTGAGATGAACTTGGTGGAATCGTTGATTGCGAACGGCATCAACGCGACGTCCCAGCCGCCGAGATAGGCCGGCAGCTCCTCATATTTCTTGTTGCCGAGATAATGGATGTTCGCCCGCACCGGCAGGTCCGCGGGATCGATCTTCACCACCGGTCCGACGATCATCAGCGACCATTCGGGATGGGCGTCGGCGACCGCCGCGATCAGGTCCAGATCCATCCGCTCGTCGACGACGCCGTAAAAGCCGAAACGGGGCCCGGGGGCGATCTTCTGGTCGATCGGTTCTTCGAGGTCGCCGCGCGCCTGCGCGAAATGCGCGCGATCGACGCTGGAAGGGAAGGGGTGAACGTTCGGGTGCCGATTCTTCTTCACCTCGTAGAGGCTGAAGCCGCCGGTGAACACGAGATCGGCCGAATCAAGCAATTCCTGTTCGAGCGGCAGCAGGCGCGGCGGCGCGAAGCGGAAATTGGCGAGCTCGTCCATGCAGTCATAGACGGTGCAGACCGAGTCGATCTGCCTCGAGAAAGGCAGCATCATCGGCGTGTAATACCAGCGAATGAACGGCCCTTTCTCGCCGGCGAGAAATTCGTCGAGGAGGCGCTTGAGAGCGGACTCTTGCTGCTCTTCGTTCAGGTCTTCGGGAATCGACGGCGTTACGACGACTACGCCGGTCTCGGCGCAGGTCCGGATTCCGAGCGCGGGCTCAGATCCCTTGACCGCCGCTTCCGGTTCTTCCCAGAAAATCGTCCGCCGCTGCTGAGCGAAGCGGCTCATCAGGTGCTGCGGGCGCTGAAAGACGAACTGCCAGCGCAGGTGCGAGAAGCAAAGCAGCGTATATTCGGAAGCGAGCGAGGCTAAGGCCGAGTCGGCGGTCGAGAGAGTCGTCAATGGAACCCCTTTGCTTTTGAGATATATGGAGAACGTCGGCTCGCGCGGCGGGGTTCCGCTGCACCGCGGCAAATAAGCTTATCTGGATTAGATTCGCGACCAGAACGACGCTCCCGTTGCGAAATTCCAGTTGAATCACCAGTGATATGTTATATGATAACGGACCCAGGAGGTGCTCCGATGTCGGTAGGAAGCCCGCTACGATCTGCGCCGAACCGCCGCCACTGGATTGACCCCGTCGATAACTTCCAGCCGATCGTGACGATCAACACGACGCCGCTCATCGACG
>DAINCA010000105.1:0-6921 GCA_036732645.1 Allosphingosinicella sp. | reverse complement strand
GCGCTGGACCTGCTTATTCTGCCCCCGGGAGGGCCGTTTACCTTCCTTCAGCAGGGCATGGAAACTCAGTTCCTTGTCCCCGCAACATGTTCCGAAATGGACCCTACCCAATATTCCGTCCTCCGGATCGCAGCTTACACATATCCAGAGCAGGCTGGTGCCTATTCCAATACCTTCACGGTCCTGATCGCTCCGAAGTAAGCCAATCAGGAGGGGCGATGGCGTCATCGGTCGTTGCGGCGTGCCGTGTTCGAGGCGTCTCCAAGGCCGATCGCTACGCTGCCGAGTTATGCTGCTTCGGTTGCACATGCTCGGAGGTGTCGTCGCGCTCGCGGCAGGCCCACTCGAGGCGCAGACCGGAGATGTTCTCACGCACGAGCCCGCTCCGGGCTTCGAGGACCTGCTGACTCCGCGTGAGCTCACGTTCGACCTGTTCCTAGACGATGCGCAAATAGGGACGGCCCGAGTGTTCGTCTCGCCCGGCAAGCTTCGCTTCGCCGAGCCGGAGCGGATCCTCGCCTTGCTCCCGCCCCTTCGCCGCCGGCCGACGGTCGAGCAGGCGTTGACCGGGCCGCTTCAAACCCATGCCGGCCTGTCCTGCTGGCCGCGAGCACGGGAGAATTGCGGCCGGCTGGAACCCGAAACGGTCGGTGTGATCCTGTCACGCGAAGCCAACCGCCTCGACTTGTTTCTGTCGCCCGCGGTGCGCGGGTCGCCGCGCCGTCATTTGCCCGACCCGCAACCGGGACCAATCGGCCTGGCCGGGGCGCTGAACCTCCAATACGCACTCGCAGAACGGGGGCTTTCCCTGACCTTGCAGCAGCGTGCCATAGCCGGGCTTGGACGAACGCACTTCGTGCTGGAGTCCACATTGAGCGACCGCGCCTCGGTTCTCGAGCGTGCCTATCTGCGCAGGATCGGCAACGGGCGGTCATTGTCGGCCGGACTGTTTCCCGCCGCGCCGTTCAGCTTCATCTATCTTGATCGGCTGCTCGGCCTGAGCTTCGCCACGACCGACCTGACCCGGATCGATCGCAATAGCCTGTCCGACACGCCATTGATCGTCGACGCGCCCTTCTCGGGGCGGGTCGAGATTCTTCGCGATGGCGTCCTGATCGATACGCAGCCTTATTCGCCGGGACGCGTCAGCATCGATACCAGCCGTTTTCCCGCAGGCGCCTACCCGGTCACGCTCCGGTTGATCGACCCTTCGGGCGAGCGGACCGAATCGCGCTTCTTCACCCGGGCTGCCAATCTTCCGCCTCCAGGAGAGTCGCGCTTCTTCGTCGAAGCGGGGTTCAATGTCCCGATCCGATCGCTGTCCGACGATTTCCTTCCAACCCCTCGATCGCTGGCGCTGCGCGGCGGCGCCGACTATCGGATCGGGCCGCAAACGGGGGCGTCGGGCCGAGTCGAATTGTCCGCAGAGCGGCGGCTTGCCGAAGTCGGACTGACGCACCTGGAGGAGGCCTGGCGCGCTTCGGCGACTCTTGGCGCGACCGACTCGGGTGCGCTTGCCGGCGCGGTGACGATAGCGGGCCAGATGGACCGAATCAGATGGTCACTCGACGCACGCGCGGTGGAGAATAGCCAAGATTCGCCTTTGCCGTTCGAGCGAGGGCTGGGCCGCGACTTCCGCCAGGTCAGCGCCGTCGTCGGCTGGAGCGGATCTCGATTGAGGCTGCATTCGGTCCTGTTATGGCGCGACGACCGGGTCTCGCGCCCATCTTGGTCGCTGCTTCCCATGCTCTCCTGGTCGATCGGCGAACAAGGCAGACGACAATGGCAGATCGAGGGATCGGGCAGCGTTGGACAATCCGGCTGGACCGCCCGGATCGGCATTCGGACGTCGTTCACCCGTCGCGGATCCACATTGCGGCTCTACGGCGGCGGCGAGGCCAGGGAGCGGAACGGGCGCCAGGGATTTGCCCCGATCGGCACCGTCGACTGGAGCAAATCGACGTCGATCGGCCTCTACCCCTTGTCGCTTCGAGCAGGGATCGCCCGCGAAGACGTCCGCCATTTCGGCGAAGTCGGCGGACAACTCACGACGCCTTTCTTCCAAGCCAATGCGGACGCGATCGTCGAGGAAAATCTTTCACGAAGCGTTCTCTTCGGCCGGCTCGAAACCCAGTTCGGGTTTGCCGATGGCCGCCTGGCCTTCGGCTCGGGCGGGTTCACCGGTGCCGGGATCATCGCGGAAGCGCCCGGTGCGGGTGTCGATTCACGGTCCGCCGTTCGAACCGGGCAATCGAGCGCCCGCCCGTTCAGCGGACCCGGACCGGTTTTCGTCAGCACCAGGCCGTTCACCCAGACCCATATCGGGATCAACGCCGTCGGCGGCGGCTCGCTCGCCGACCGGCGGAGCGAACCGGCGGTCTTCTACCCGGGCACCGTCCGGCGCCTGGTGCGTCGATCGGTCCGAACGACCGTCATCTTCGCGACGTTGGTCGATCCGTCCGGAAATCCGTTGGTCGGCGCTTCGATCGATACGCCGGACGGCCGGAGCGAAACCGACGACCAGGGCCGCCTCCAACTGGAGATCACAGGGGCTTCACTGGACGTGGTCACCCAAACCGGATCCCCTTGCCTGGTCGACCTGCGCGCCGTCGATTTCTCCCTACCCTTCAGCGACGTCGGAACCGTCGCCTGCGTCCCTGTCGATTCGAACGAGGATCGAGCGGGTCAGTAACTCTGCCGCTCGACCCGGCGGCCTACCCCCTCGATCGTGACTTCCGCAGGCCCGGACTGGCCCAATTCGACACTCCAGCTCTGTCCTGCGTAAAGCCGTTTTCCCGGGAGACGGACGCATTCGCCAACCGACTGGCACTGCTCGATCCCAGTGACCAAAGCGAAGCTGTTGCCGATGTTGGTGAGCGTGAGAATGTTGCCGTCGCGGCGGCCGGACACTCTAGGCGCCGGATCGCTCGCCCGCTGGATCACCAGTGCGTCATAGCCGACGATGAAAGCGATCCCCGATTGGCCGGATCTCAGCGGCCCGACTGCCGGTACGATCTGGACTCGCCAGACCCGGTCCGTCGGCCCGGCCACGTTGGTCGGCATCAGTCGAACCGCGCGCCGCTCATTGGGCTCGAGCGCCAACCGCAAGGGCGTCGCCACGAGCCCGCTAATCGTGGGGTTGGGCTGGGCTTCAACCTTCTCATCGGCCTCCCCAGGCGCCGCGACAACGCGTGGTCGAACGGTCACCATGACGAGGTCTTCGGACGTGTTCGCGACGACGATGTTCGAGTCGCGGGCGTTGCCGGGCTCGATGACCAGAACCGCCGGATCGATGGTGATTTGTGCCGCAGCCGGCGCCGCAGCGACGAGAGCGGCCAAAGTGCAGAGCCACCAGCGGAAGTGTCGAAACGGCATTTTGGTCCCCCGGCGCCAGAAATTGCTTCACCCGAGAGATTTAAGCGGAATTCGAGCGAGCCTTGCCAGCGGGAAGTGCGTCGATCGGAGAATCATCGGGAGTCGGTCGGAACATCATCGGATCGTCGCCCTGTCCGGATCGCCGTGCGGGATACATTCCCAAGGGACAGGAGGATTCCGCGATGAAGACCTTTGCGAAATGGGCATTGCTGATCGGAACAGGCGCCGCGTTAGCCGGCTGCCAGTCCGAAGAAGAAAGACTGATGGCCCAGCGCGACACGGTCATGAGTGCCTGTCGCGAGCGGACCCAGGCAGCCACGACGACGTCGATGCAGAATGTCGACGTCGAGCAATTCTGCAATTGCCTGGCGGACGGCTTCGAAGCCGCAGGATCCAGTGGTCAGCCGGACACGATCGCGATCGGCGAACAATGCGAGATGCGGGCGCAAGCCCCGACGTCTTACGGCGCGCCATAAGGCCGGTTCGTCAGCCAACCTCCAATCGTCACTTTACGAAGGATTCTGCATGTCACGTTCATTCCTGCTCCTGGCTTCGGGCTTGGCCGTCCTCGCCGCATGCTCGAACGACCAGCCGGGTAACGCGGCGGCCGATACGGCCGAAGCTCCGGCGCCGGCCAATTCGACCACATCTGCAGCCGCTGCGCCCGTCCCCGCCGCGGACTTTCGGCAGCTCGCCGAATGTGTCGCCAAGGTCGAGGCGGTGAGCCGTCTTTATCGCGCGGTTGCCTCGCAAAGCAGCGGGGCCGAGGCGGCGGAGATGAACAATCGCGCCAGCCAAAGGAGTCTCGCCGCCTTCGACCTGAGGACGAAGGCGGAGGAGATGGAGGGTGTCGCTCCAGGCTCCGCCGACGCCCAGGTCCCGAAGATCATAAGCGAGACCGAGACCGAACTGGAGAACGAGCGCTCGCGCCGCCCCTTCGACGAGTTCGCCATCTGGATCGGACAAGAATCCGACCGTTGCGCGACACTCCTGCCGACGCGGACCTGATCAACCTGAAAACTCCCACAACCGATTCAAATATGGAGATGGAGATGAGATTGGCGACCTGCGTGTTGATCCCTGCAGTCCTGTTCTGCTCTGCCAGTTTTGCGGCTCCCGCCGTGCAGCCGGACCGCGTCGTCGTGCCTCAATGCTCGGAAACTCGCGTGGACGTCGTCATCAACGACTTCGAGCATCCCGCCCTGCAGCCGCTTACTTTGGTGAGCGTCTCACAAGGGTCGCATGGCTCGGCCTCAATCGAGGGCATGGGGACCATTCGCTACGTCTCGGGCGACAGAAGCGGGACGGACACTTTGATCTACCAGGTGCACAACCGCGTGGGCGAAGTCGCGCCTGGGATGCTGACGGTCGTCGTTTCGGACGAAAGCCGCTGTTCGTGACCGAGTAAATCAACCGGCATGGCCGGGCCATGCCCCATCAAGGAGGAGAAGAGCCGTGAAGAAAAGACTGATTGTCCTGATGGTCGCCGGCATCCTTGTGGCGTCAGCCGGCGCCAACGCCCAGGTCGGCGGTCCCGACGCCGAAAAGGGTTGTCCGGCCGGCTCAGGCGGACGCTACTGGGCCACGCAATGGGTGCTCGACCTGCTGGTCGGTTTCGGAATCGGCGATCACATTCAAGAAGAGTGCCTGGACTGACGCCTGAGCCGTCAACAAACCCAATACTTCGGAGGCGAGGTCGGACCGGCTCGAGCGACTGACCGACCTCGCTGTCTTTTTCAAACGGGGAATATTTCTATGCAATGGATGCTGATGCCGCTGCGCCGATACGCCGATTTTTCCGGCCGCTCGCGCCGTCGGGAATATTGGAGTTTCGTCCTGTTCAACCTGCTGATCGGCGTGGCCGTCTGGGCACTGCTAGCCGCGACATATGCCGCCGGAATGAGCGAAACCCAGATGACGATGATCATGGGGCCGGTCTTCATGCTCTACGGCCTCGTCGCCCTGGTCTTCATCATTCCAGGGATCGCCGTCACCATCCGCCGACTGCATGACACGGACCGGTCCGGCTGGTTCGTTTTGTTCGCGCTGATCCCCCTGGTGGGCGCGATCTTCCTGCTCGTCTTTTATTGCGAGAAGGGGACTCGCGGCCCCAACCGCTTCGGTCCCGACCCAAAGGCGGACGAGAGGGTGGGTGAGCCGACCTTCGCCTGAAGGCGCCGTTCACCAGCGGCGATATGCCGCGCCGAGTGGAGCCAGCCCAACCAGGGATTAGGGGCGAGTGGACGATCCGACCTCGCTGGAAATTCCCAGCAATGTTTGCGGCCGGTAGCAGCAACACCTGGAGAATATGTGATGAGCTGGAAGTTCGGACTTGTCGTCGGCGCAGTGCTGCTCGCCGGCTGCGACACCCGGCCGGAGGCTGTCGTCAGAGGCGAGATGCGTATGCACATCCTAGAAAGGTGTCAGAACGGCATGTATCCCATCCCCGAGCGGGTCGGCTATTCCGAACACACTCATTATTGCAACTGTCTCAGGGACACGATCACCGAGGGAAAGTCGCGTTCAGAACTGATTGCAATGGAAAAGGACGCCGCCCTTTACATGGAACCGGGCGAAACCGTCGTCCGGCAGTGTACGGCACGGGCCATTGCTCAAGCCGAGGAAGCGAGGCGGATCGAGTGCACCAAGCCTGGCCGAAACTGTTAGTCGCCTTCGCACTGTGCGGCGCAACGGCGGCGACGCCGGAACAAGCTCGCAACATTCCAAGCGGGCACAGCATCAGCTGGACTGCCGAAGAGGCGGCGGAAAGGACCTCGCGGTACAAGGCGGGGCCTTTCGAGTTGGCGATGAGCGCCCGCCCCGATCCGGTGAATGCGGATTTCATCACGCCCGTACTCAAAGTGGTGATCGATGGCGCCGCGCCGGTGGAAGTGGAAGGAGAGCTCGGCGCGCCTTCCTACGGCCAGCAGATCGGGCTCGGCCGGTTCGACAGGGACCGCGAGTATATCTTCTTCCAAAGCTATAGCGGCGGCGCGCATTGCTGCACTTCGGTCAAGATCGTCCTTCCCGAAGCTGGACGGCTCCAGGTCATCGATCTCGGCGCCTGGGACGGAGGAGTCGTCGAGGCGGTGCCGAGCGACGTAGACGGGGACGGAAAGGTCGACTTCGTCTTCGCCGACAATCGCTTCCTTTATGCCTTCGCCAGCTACGCCGACAGTTTCGCGCCGCCGCAAATACTGAACATCGAGGCTGGCGAAGTCGTGGACGTTTCAAACCGGCCCGGCTTTCGCACATTGTTCGAAGCGTTCCACCGCGATGCCCGGCGAGTCTGCCTCGATCCGGGCGAAGGCGCGGCGAATGGCGCCTGCGCGGGCTATGTCGCCGCCGCGGCCCGGCTTGGGATGTTCGACCGTGCCTGGTCGGAAATGCTCCAGGCTCATGATCAAAGAAGCGACTGGGGGCTTGAAGGGCGCTGCCTCGTGGCGGCCCGTGACGGAATTTGTCCCAGTGGCCAGACAGCTCGTTTCTCCTCTTTTCCGGAGGCTCTCCGCGAGTTCATGATCGATACCGGCTATCTCGCTCGGT
>DAINCA010000104.1:0-6952 GCA_036732645.1 Allosphingosinicella sp. | reverse complement strand
CTGCGACCCTCTGCTCCCAAAGCAGATGCGCTACCAGGCTGCGCTACTCCCCGACTTCGCCAAATGCATCGGCGGGCAAAGCCCACCGAGCCAGTGATTCTCCTGGCCTGCCATCCCGAGCTCCAGCGGAGCGCGGGCTGGTGGGCCCGGAGGGATTCGAACCCCCAACCTAGCCGTTATGAGCGGCCGGCTCTACCGTTGAGCTACAGGCCCTGCCCCGAAGCTCGGGCTGGATAGCCGAGCAGGACGCGCGAAACCAGCCTTTAGGATCTGGAAATGGCCATTGACGCCAAGGGTTCAACCGGTGCCATCACCTGCCGACTGAGACTCGGGGAGATAAGCGGGCAGATAGAGTGAGACGATGTCGTCTCCAATCACCAGGGCGCCGCCGCTCGCTTCCGCCAGATTTCGGACCAGCCTGAGAGCGAAGCCGAGGCCGAGCGCCGGCGCGCCGGGCCAGTCCCCTTCCGGACTGTAACCGGGATCGAGCAAATCGGATTCGGCCAGACCCTCAATCGTCTCCGGCCGATCGACCGCCAGGCACAGCATCGCATGGTTGTCGCGCTGTTCCTCACTCATCTTGACCGATATCGTCTCGCCGGAATGAGCGAGCCCGATCGTCGCGGCAAGCAAGCGCGCAAACATGCGTTCGACAGCCGGTTCCTCGACATAGGCCAGGGGCAGATCCGGTGCGATGGACAAGTTTATGTTCGAGCCGCGCTCGGCCGCGATCCGCGCATAGGATTCATGCAGACGGCCGAGCATTGCGACCGCGTCCGACGCGGTCCGTTCCAGATCAAGTCTGCTGGTCTCAAGTCGAGCAGCCGTATCGAGATCGTCGACCGCGGAAAGCAGGCCGCGGGCGTTGGTCATGATGTCCGAAGCACGGGCACGGTACGTCGCCGAAGCCGGGCCCATATACTGGCCGTCGATCATCTCGGCGAAACCGAGGATCGCGTTCAACGGGGTCCGCAGTTCGTGGATCAACTGGCGAAGCGAATCGGCCGGCAGTTCAGTACCGAACAGGCCCGCCGACGGCGTGACCGTGCTTCGGGCGACTTCATCCAGCCGGGGGCGGCGAGCCGTTCCCCGGTAACCGAGAAAGCTGCCACGCGCCGGGTCAAAATAGGGAATACCGGAGATCCGCCAGTCGCCCGCCGCAGGCCCCTCGCCGGCAACGCTGAATCGCGCGTCGCGAAACGGTGCGCGCTTTTCGAAGGCGCCGGCCGCCTGGCCGTCGACGCCATATTGGCCCGGCATGGCGATCGAGGCGATCGTCTGCCCGATCAGGGGGCCGCGCGGGGCGCCCTCAACCCAAAGGACAATCCCGTCCGTACCGGTCTCCCAGCGGAAACCCTCGACGGATTCGGCCTCGCCGGCTGGGGCGGAGGCGGTGTCGGAATCCTTCTGACGGCGATAGGCCTCGATCCTGGCGACCAGCTCCCGAATCTGGGATTCGCTTTCCACCGGCAACGCCGAACGCTGATTTTCGAGCACGAAATCGCTCGGCCCGAACGCACCGAGTGCCTGCCTGACCTCAGGGGTAAGATCGCGCCGATGGCGTACGAGTGCACGGGCCGTCGGGCCCAATCGAGGAAGCACCTGCTGCCACTCGGCGCTCGTCAGCCTGGCGCCGCCGAGGATTGGCGCGGCGATCGCCGGATCATCCTCGCTGAAGAAGAGCAGGAGATCGGGATTTACCGGAAGGCCCGCCAGAGCCCGAGCGGAGTCTCTGCGAACCGATTCCCCGACATCGGTACGATGTTCGCGCAGGAAGGCGAAGGCGCGGTCAATCTCGCCGCCTTCCGCTGCGCCGCGGTGCTGGGCGAGCAGATCGACGAGTTGACGCCACTGCGCAGCCCGCCGGTCCGGCCGGTCCGACGGCTGCGCCAGCACCGTATTTATCATGTTGTCGAAGCGCAATTCCGGCCCCTTGGCTACTATCCGGCCGAGAGGTAGCTGCCGCGTGAGGGTCGCGGAAGACGCATTTCCGGGCCGTCACAATCTGGGACGTGCCGAAACTGCACAAAAAAAGGGCGCCGGTTCGTGCCGACGCCCCTTTTCAAGTCCGAATTTCAGCGGTCAGCCGGCGCGGCCCAGCCAGAGGAGCCAGTAATTGGCGAGCTGGGAACGCGTGCCGGTCACGGCGCGCAACGCGGCTTCTGCCTCGGGACGCTGGCCGGCCAAAGCATGCGCGATTCCGAGACGAAGATTGACGAGGTCCGAATTCTCGCCGCCCTTCTGCTGAGCCGCCCGATAAAGCGCGACCGCATCGGAATAACGACCATAGCCAAGGAAATTGTCGCCGGCGATCCGGGCGTCGCGCCCGCTCGCCGCCGCGAGGGCGCGAGTCCGGGAGCCGTCGAGAGCCGCCCTGTCGTCCGCTAATCGGCTGTTGATCGAACCGGACAAAGCCTGAACCGTGCTATCGTTCGCACGCAGCAGGTTGCGGCTGATGCCCTGGTCGAGCACCGCCTTGGCCTCGCCGAGCAGTCCCGCGCGAAGCAGGCGGTCGGCAAATTCGATATAATCGGCGTCTCGGCTGAAAGCGCCGGCAGCGAACATCAGCCGCCGGAGGTCCAGCGCCACGTCGGCATTGTTCGCGCTCTCCTGGCGATAAGTGGAAAGCATCGAGGTCCAATTTTCCGCGGTCGGATAGTTGGTGAGCAGAGCGCGGCTCAGCTGAGCGGTCGCCTCTGCGGAGCGAAGCTCGCGGGCAATTGCCAGGGCCCGCTGGTAATGCTCCTGCGGCGCCTTCTGGCCACTGGCTTCGCCGGCCTGAATCAGCCGCTGATAGAGCGCGAGAGCCTCGCCATGTTTATCGAGCTGAATCTTGACCTCGGCGAGGTCGCGGATTCGTCCCGCATTCGTGGGCTCCGCCTCGAGATATCGGGTGAGCGCCTGTTCGGCGACCGGCCAGTTACGGGCATTCCAGGCATAAGTGGCCTGGGCGCCAACCAGGGTCTGAAGGTTTTCAGCGGGCGCGGCGCCGCTGGCAAGCATGGCATCGACACCCTGCGCCGAGACCTGCTCGTTTCGGGTACCCTGGCCGATCCGGAACTGGAAGTTGCCGACCAGGAATTTCGCGTAGGCACCCGTCGCCGCCGCCTGGGCGGCCGGAAGGGCTGCAGTCGCAGCGGCCCAATCCTGCGCCGTCACCGCAGCCTGAAGCGGCACGATCGCCGCGCGCTCCGCTTCGCTCAATTCCTGGCCTGCCGGTTGCTCGGCCTGCTGACGCCCCCTGCGACGCCGATCCGGGCGCTGGTCGCGTTCGCCCTCCATCGCTCTTTGTTCGGCCTGCTGGCTTCCGGAGCCATATTGGGCGGCGGCTGGAATGGGCACCAGCGCCGCTCCGCCCAACAGCAAACCGGTCGCGAGCGCGATCTTGGAAACGTTCATTCAGTCTTCTCCTGTCTTCCAGTTCAGGACCCGGCGGTGCCGGGCAATCAAACGGCTGGCCGGGCCAGCCACACAAGCCAATATTGGGCGAGCTCGGCGCGCGGACCGACCACCGCGCGAAGCGCCGCCTCGGCCTCCGCACGACGGCCCGCCAGAGCGAGCGCCATGCCGAGGCGTGAGTTGATCAGATTGACGTCCTGGCCGCCCTTTTGAAGTGCGGCCTGGTACAGCTCGACCGCAGGGCCATATTCACCGAGGCCGAGATGGGCGTCGCCGGCGGCCAAAGCCGCGGCGCCAGTTGAGCCGGCCAGCGCCTGGGTCCGGGCCCGCGCGAGGCCCGACCGAGCCTGCGTCGCGCGCCGGCCGAGCGCGGTGAGTTGCTGGCGGACGACGGCTTCGGTGGGATCGAGCATTCCCCGCGACACGCCTTCGTCTAGGACCTCCTTGGCCTCACCAGGCAATTCCGCCTGAGTCAGCGCCTGGACCAATTCGAGATAGTCGCGCTCACCGGTCAGTGCCCGATTGACGCGCATCAGCCGAAGCACGTCGAGGCCAAGGGCAGCATCACCCTGCGCAAGCGTCCGATATGAGAGAAGAGCATCGCGCCAGTTGCTCGCCGACGGATAAGCGGTGATCAGGGCCCGGCCAAAGGCACCCGTTTGTGGCCCCAGCCGATTGTCGAAGCTCATGGCAAGGGCACGGCGGTACCAGCTCTCAGGAGCGCGCTGTCCGGTGGCTTCCTGAGCAGCGAGCGCCCGCTGCATCAAGGCGACAGCCTGGGAATTCTCGCGAATACGCGACTTGAACTGCGCATAATCGGCAAGCACGACGGCGTTGTTTGGCTGAAGCTCGACCATCCGCCCGAGGATCCTGTCGGTCCGCTGATATTCGTTGGCCGTGTAAGCGCGCATCGCCTGATTGGCGAGCAAAGGAAGCATTTCCGCGGGCAGGACCATGTTGGAGTCGATCAGCATGTCGACGGCCTGGCCCTGCATCTGGACGTCCTGACGGGCAAGACCGATCTGCAACTGGTAATAAGCGAAGCCGTAACGCGCGTCCGCGCTCCGAACCGCGGCGCGGGCCGCGGACAAGGCCGCATCCTGTGCCGCGCGGTCGGACCCCGCGGCCGCGATCTGGAGAGCCTGCAAGGCGAGGTGCTCCTCCCGGCCGAGGTTCAAGGTTCGGCCCGGCGAATGAACGGCAGCCGGCTGGACTGGCTGCGCTGCGACCGGCGACAGCACGGGAAACGCAATGCCGCCGACTGCAAGCGACGCGGCCAGCGCCGCCTTACCAAATTTCATTCAGCCGCCTCCCATTAAAGCGTGGCCGCAAGGGGCCCGCGCGGCCGGGCTTCTACCGCCAACGCCGCGTCCTTTCTAGAGCCCAGCCATGAACCCGGCTTGAACTGCGGCGAACCTGAAATCGACGCTGACTCCAGTCCAAGTTGCGCCGGCACAAGGCAAATACCATATCGGCTTCTCGCGCGCGCGTGTACGCGTACGCGCGCGGGGTGGCGCTGGCCGAAGGCATCGGCTAGGGTCGAATCCGCTTCACCGCGCCTCGGCGCTCCTTCAAGCAGACATAACCAGGAATTTCCATTGGCCAGCGCACCGCCGACCATCGAACCGAGCGATATTTCCCCCGTCTCCATCGTCGACGAGATGAAGACGTCCTACCTCGATTACGCCATGTCCGTCATCGTGGCGCGCGCGTTGCCCGATGTGCGCGACGGGCTGAAGCCGGTGCATCGGCGAATCCTCTATGCCTGTCAGGAGGGCGGCTTCGTTCCCGGCCGGCCGTATCGCAAGTCCGCCAAGATCGTCGGCGACGTGATGGGCAATTACCACCCGCATGGCGACAGCGCGATCTACGACGCTTTGGCGAGGATGACTCAAGACTGGTCGATGCGGGTGCCTTTGATCGATGGTCAGGGCAATTTCGGATCGATGGACCCGGATCCGCCGGCGTCGATGCGCTACACCGAGGCCCGGCTCGCCAAAGTGGCGATGACCTTGCTCGACGACCTCGAAAAGGACACCGTCGACTTCACTCCGAACTACGATGCGTCGAGAAGCGAGCCGCAGGTGCTCCCTGCGCGCTTCCCCAACCTGCTGGTCAACGGCGCTGGCGGGATCGCGGTCGGAATGGCGACCAACATACCTCCGCACAATCTGGGCGAGGTGATCGCGGCCTGCAAAGCCTATATGGATGATCCGGCGATCACGGTCGAACAGCTGATCGAAATCGTCCCCGGCCCGGATTTCCCGACCGGTCCTCTGATCCTCGGCCAATCGGGCATCCGCTCGGCTTATCTGACCGGGCGTGGTTCGATCATCATGCGGGCGCGTCACAAGGTGGAGGAAGGACGTGGCGACCGCCGCTCCATCGTCCTCACGGCAATCCCGTACCAGGTCGGCAAGTCCGGCCTGGTCGAGAAGATCGCCGAGGCCGCCAAGGACAAGAGGATCGAAGGCGTCGCGGACATTCGCGACGAGTCCAACCGCGAAGGCGTTCGCGTGGTCATCGAGCTCAAGCGGGATGCGACGCCCGAAGTCGTGCTCAATCAGCTCTGGCGCCACACGCCGGCCCAATCGTCCTTCCCCGCCAACATGCTGGCGATCCGCGGCGGCCGGCCGGAGACCTTGTCGCTTCGGGACATCGTGGAATCCTTCGTCCGTTTCCGCGAGGAGGTCATCACCCGCCGGTCCAAATATGAACTGGCGAAGGCGCGTGAGCGCGCCCACCTGTTGCTCGGCTTGGTCATCGCCGTCACCAATCTGGACGAGGTGGTTCGGATCATCCGCGGTTCCGCGTCACCTGCCGAGGCCCGAGCGGCCTTGCTCGCCCGCGAATGGCCGGTGGCGGAGATCGCGCGCTACATCGCTTTGGTCGAAGCCGTCGAGCGCGATGTGGAAGGCGACACCTACCAGCTCTCGGACGCTCAGGTCCGGGCCATATTGGAGCTGCGGCTCCACCGCCTGACGGCGCTCGGCCGGGACGAGATTGCGGGCGAGCTTCGCGAACTCGCGACCTCGATTTCGGGCCTGCTCGAGATCCTCGGAGACCGGGTGAAGCTTTACGCCGTGATGCGGCAGGAATTCGACGAGATCGCCGAGTCCTTTGCAACCCCGCGAGTCACCGAGATCGCCCCGGCCGCCGATGGGATCGAGGATGAGGACCTTATCGAGCGCGAGGACATGGTCGTCACCGTGACCCTGGGCGGCTACATCAAGCGCACGCCCCTCGACACGTTCCGCGCTCAGCGGCGTGGCGGCAAGGGTCGCGCCGGAATGGCGACGAAGGACGAAGACGCGATCACCAACCTGTTCGTGACCTCGACGCACACGCCGGTTCTCTTCTTCTCGACTCACGGCAAGGTCTACCGGCTCAAGGTCTGGCGGCTTCCGGAGGGCGCGCCCCAGGCGCGCGGCCGTCCCATGATCAATCTGTTGCCGCTGGCCGAGGGCGAGACGATCTCGACCGTATTGCCGCTGCCGGAGGATGAGGAAGAGTGGAAGAACCTCCATGTCGTCTTCGCCACCGCCCGTGGCGG